>CBDTVF010000134.1:0-7959 GCA_965363775.1 uncultured Gammaproteobacteria bacterium | reverse complement strand
CGACCCATGTTGTAGGGTTCAATAGGCGGATAAAAAGCGTTAGGTTCGTCGGTAACCCGTTTCAAATTCAATTTATTCTGAATCATGCTAATTTGCCCCATGAATTGACGAGAGAAAATCATTTAATTAGCGTTCAATTATACTTTCTTTTAGTTCAAATATATTGATCTTTTATTTAATTTTACTTTTTTCAACGAGCCTAACGTGATTTAATACCAGTCATTGGAGAAATATCATGAACAAAAATCCGGTTTGGAAAAAAGCCCAGGAACTGCAAGCGCAACTGAAAAAAGATGCAGTGCTCGCTGAGGCTGCTGCCCTGTTTAACGTAAAGGGCTACCACGCGACTTCGCTAACCGAGGTTGCAGACAGCCTGGGTTTTACCAAGACAGCACTTTATTACTACGTAAAAAACAAGAATGACTTGCTCTACCACACCTATATACGCTCGCTGAATGAAATCGAACAAGCCACAAAGGATGCTGAAACCCAAGGCACAAACGGGCTTGAAAAACTATGTGAATACGTGTTGAGCAAAGCCTTTGTGCATCCTGAAGCTTCTGCCCTGATAGCCGAAATTGATGCTATTGATGACCCCAAACGACGTGAAGAATTACGCAACAGACTTAGCGGCGCAAACAAACGCATCGCGACCTGGATTCATGAAGGCGTGGAGGACGGTAGCATCGCACCTTGCGACCCTGATCTGGCCGGTCGCTTCGTCATGGGGGTATTTAACTGGATGCCACGCTGGATCGGGTCATATGATAAATCAGTTGAAGAAGTGACCGACTACTTCGTCTCGTTAATCCGCAAAACACTGGCCCCTTAGCAACTTCAAAACAACCTGACCTATGGTTATGGGACTTTAGAATATGGAATTAAAAGGAAAAACCGCCCTGGTCTTCGGTGCCGGGTCGATCGGTCCCGGTTGGGGAAATGGAAAAGCTTGCGCGGTCACCTATGCCCGCGCCGGTGCCCGTGTTGTCGCAGTAGATCTCGACATTGAAAAGGCTCGTGAGACCTGCGAAATCATCAAAACTGAGGGCGGGCAAGCGCTGGCGCTCGCTGCGGATGTCTCAGACTCCAAATCAATAAAAAAGGTTGTAGACCAAACCATAGAAAAATTTGGCAGTATTGATATCCTGCATAACAATGTTGGTATCAGTCTGCCCGGGGGTCCGGTTGACCTCAGTGAAGCCGACTGGGACCGTAGCATCGACTGTAATCTGAAAAGCGTATTTCTGGCCTGCAAACATGTATTACCAATAATGGAACGCCAGGGATCGGGTGTCATTATCAATATTTCTTCGATCCTGAGTGTGCGTGTATCACACTATGACCAGATCGCCTACTACGCCTCCAAGGCTGGTGTTGATCACCTGACCCGCGCGGTGGCCGTCAAGTACGCCGATAAGGGTATTCGCTGTAACTCAATACAACCCGGCCTGATCAATACACCGCTTCTTTATGGAAACAAGGAAGTCGTGATTGATGCACACGGTTCGGTTGAAGCGATGATCTCGGACCGCAATACAGCCAGCCCGACCGGTAAAATGGGCGAGGCCTGGGACATCGCCAACGCCGCCTTATTCCTGGCCAGTGACAAGGCTGCTTACATCAATGGTGTAGTTCTGCCGGTAGACGGTTCATTGATATGCAAACAGGCATAACCCTCCGTGCCATATATAGAGACTCAAACCCCTGAAGACCAGCTTAAATCCATACTGACGTCATCCGACCGCCTGTCCGTAAGCAGCAGCGGCGATCTGCTCATTGAGAACATCACTGCATCACAGCTGCTAAAGCAGTTCGGATCACCGTTGTTTGTGTTTTCGGAGGCCACACTTCGAGATAGCTATCGCCGCATCCGGCGCGCATTCACGAAAGCCTGGCCTGAACCGGTTAACATCATGTACGCCATCAAGGCCAATACCAACCTGGCACTGCGGGCAGTTTTGAACCAGGAAGGTGCTGGCGGTGACTGTTTCAGCGAGGGGGAATTGTATGCCACCTTCAAAGCGGGTGCAGACCCTGAAAAAATTGCCTTGAACGGGGGTTACAAGAGTCGGAACAGTCTTCGTATTGCGGTTGAACGCGGAATTATGGTCAACATCGACGCCGAAAGTGAAATCGAGCAGCTAAGTGCCATTTGCCGGGATCTGAAGAAACAAGTCAGGGTCAGCATCCGTCTAAAGCCCATGAGTGATGGCTACAATGAGGTGCGCACTGATTATTTTGGTGGCGATCAGCTGGCAGAACATGTGCGTCGCACCAAGTGGGGGTTTTCGGTCAAAGAAGCCAACAGGCTGATACGACGAATACAGGAAACCCCTGAATTACTGATGACCGGTCTGAGTTTTCATATTGGTCGTGTTACGCAAGGTCTGACATTTTTACGTCACTATGGGCATGCACTAGGCGGCATGGTCGTCGACATCTACCGTGAAACCGGATTTGCACCAAAATTGCTCGATATCGGTGGTGGATGGGCACGCGAGCGTGATCCCGAGTCAAAGGCCTTGGCCCTTCATTCCACCCCGGTGGAAAGTTGCGCCAAGGCCGCCTGCGATAGCATTCTAAAGCAGCTTGAATCGGCGAATATTCGGGTGCCTGAACTATGGGTAGAACCCGGCCGTTTTATCGTTGGCAATGCGTCGGTATTACTTTCAACCATTGGCACCATAAAACACGACCTGGGATTAACCTGGGTGAATATCGACGCGGGCACCAATGAGTTGCCGCGCATCGATACCAGCGGCAGCGCTTACCACGTTTTGGCCGCCAGTGGCATGCAAAGACCGGCCAACCAGGTAGTGGATATTGTCGGGCCGATCTGTATTGACTCGGTCATGGGCAGGGATACCAACATGCCGGAAATGAAGCCGGGTGAACCCGTCGTCATCCTCGATGCAGGCATGTACTCGGAATCAGCTTCGACCCAGTTCAACAGTATGCCCCGCCCCGCGACGGTACTGGTGAATGGTTCAAAGGTGGACTTGATTAAAGAGCGTGAAACGGTCAGTGACGTGTTCCGTCAGCACCGTATTCCTGATCGTTTGTTCTAGCAGCTTCCCGGCCTGGTTATCAGCCACCATCACCAAAGAACATTGATGGTTGCAAGCCAAATCTGGCCGATAATCGCTCAATAGCAAAACGACTCAGGCTCCGTTTACCACTCAACACCTTTGACACCATCGCTTTACCACCAATTTCGGGCAAGTCACTGCCGGTTAGTTGATATTGGGCCATCAGGGTTTTCAGCAACGCGACATCTGCGGGAACCCCCTCTGCCTCGGTGACGAATGTGGATAAATCCTTATTGCGAGACTCATAGGTTTCAATCGAGTGTATGAGCATATCAATCAAAGGGTTCAACGGGTCATCCAGTTCGTCATTTGCAGTTTCAAGCGCATCGGCCAGTGCATCCAGGGCCTGCGCGTAATCTGCGTCATTCTCGATACTGATAAAAGGCCGCGCAGTCATCAAAAAAGAATGGTACGCGTCCATTAGCGCCAACTGAGCCATGAATTCACCTCCTGTTCTTCGCCTTGCGAAACTCGCTTGTCAATTTATCGTAGTTCGCATGGCTGACAATATGTTTTACGTACACACGCTTGTTCACAAACTGGATGAATGCGATCACCCTCAAGTTATTACCCCCGACATCCAATACCCACCACTTGTCCTTGTATTTGAACTTGTCCAGGGATGGAAAAACCGCTTTGAGTTCGTCAGGGTTTTGAAAATCCACTTTTTGCAGAACCTTGAACATGTCCAGTAAAGCAGAGCGATCGTTGGGATAGTTCCTGGCAGCATCGCTAAAAGGCCGTTTGGAGATCACATTCATAACCGTACTGACTAATTTCCTTATTGATCTTAAAGACAGGTTGACTCACAGTCAACTTTTTGAAAGTAAAGATTACCTGTGACCAATCAAATTAACGACTCGTGTCATTTTGGACGTGAAAAGCTTTGAGTCAGAATAAGACGAATACGGTCAGACGAATAGTGAAAGACCACTCTACAGTTTGTAGGGTATCAACCCTATATAGCTGCCAGGCTAATCCCTAGGAGCCTGTCGGATTTAACATGATCTACTACGGAAAAGCCGAATTTGGACGGTGCACTTGACTTTGTCCGAGAATGTATCTGCGTATCCATCCACGACCTATCTGAAATATTGATAGCGGACACATTGGTTTGAACTTTGATTCAATGTTATTATACATTAGTTCAAACAGATTGGCTGAAGACGGGAATCCACTCAAAAATGAAACGTAAAGTCATCCTCACGTGTGCGGTAACCGGCAATGCGCCGTTCAACCCGAAACACCCATGTTTCCCGGTAACCCCCAAAGAGATTGCTGCCGCGGCGATTGAAGCAGCCAAGGCCGGTGCCTCGGTGGCGCATATCCACGTCCGAAACCCCGAAACAGCAGAAGGCAGCCGGGATGTGAAGCTGTTTCGTGAAGTGGTCTCGAGGGTACGTGAATACGAGACCGATATCGTGATAAATCTTACCGCTGGCCTGGGGGCATTTTTTCTGCCTGACCCGGAAAATGAAGGACGCGCACTCCCGGAAAGTGACCTGATTGGCGTCGAGGAGCGAATTGCACACCTGGTCGATTGTCTGCCCGAGATTGCCTCGTTGGATGTAACCACTGGCAACCAGGTGGAAGGCAGCATGGAATTCGTCTATCTCAATACCACCCGCACCTTGCGGGGTATGGCTAGACGTTTCCAGGAACTCGGTGTTAAACCGGAACTGGAGGCATTCCAGGCCGGTGATGTGCTGTTTGCCAACCAATTAGTGAAAGAAGGTCTGATTGACGGAACACCCATGTACCAGTTTGTGCTCGGTGTCTTATGGGGCGCACCCGCTGATCCGGAAACTATGCTCTATATGCGCAACCTGTTACCCGACAACGTCCAGTGGGGCGCGCTGGGCCTGGGTCGTATGCAGTTTCCGATCGTGGCGCAATCGATCTTGTTGGGCGGCAATGTTCGGGTCGGCCTGGAAGACAACCTGTACCTCGAAAAGGGCGTGTTTGCCACTAATGGCCAGTTGGTCGAGCGCGCGGTGAGGATCATCGAAGACCTCGGTTGTGATGTTGCAACACCGACCGAGGCGCGTGAAATCCTGCAATTGAAGAACTTCAACTAAGACCTGCATAACAGACCCTGATAGGTTGCTGGAGACTCGCATGACCAATGTAATTGAACTTTGCGCCTTAATCACTGGAGCCCTCAGATGACACTTAAAGTGGCTATTATTGGTCTGGGTGGTGTTTCCGAAGCACATCTGAGCGCTTATCCTGCGGTTGAGGGTATTAAAATCGTGGCCGCAGCTGAACCGCGCAAACAAAGACTCGATGAAGTCTGTGCCCTTTACGGTCTGCGTGGGTATGCCGATTATCAGGAGATGCTCGATAGCGAGGATTTGGATATTGCCTGCGTACTGGTACCTGCCAGTTTGCACCAGCCAGTGACGGAGGCTTGCGCTGCTGCGGGTGTTCACGTTTTTTGTGAAAAACCCATCGCAATCGAACTGGCTCATGCTGAGGCTATGGTCGCAGCGTGTGACCGGCACGCAGTTAAGTTTTTCTATGGTGCGTCTTACCGTTTTCTACCGGCAATACAAAAGGCCCGTGAACTGATTAAGCAAGGGCTAATCGGCAAGGTCATGCTGATGACTGAAAGCGTGCTTGGTGGCAGCGGCGCGGAAGGCCATTCAGCTTTGAGCTTCAGCCATTACCCCGAGGGTGGACCGGGTGGATCGGGTATGGGACTGGTGGATCACGGCATTCACATGATCGACCTGTTCCCGTGGCTCAGCGACAGTACAATCGTTGATATTTCCGGTATGGGGAATATTTCAGGTGCGCCACCGGCAACGGAATATGTGCATATGGCACTGGCCAACGGAGCCGTCGGACAGTTACTCTACAATGACTGCACATTCGACACCGACCTGCCTGTCGAGGGTATCTTCAGCCATGGTGCTGCCTGGGATATTAACGGTTCCTTGCCTGCCAACAGCTGGCATGCACACCCCGGTTGTATCCGGGTTTATGGCAGCCGGGGTTCGCTGCGGATTTTCCACTATGCCAATTATCTGTTTCTGAACGATCACAATGGTATTTGCCAGGTGCCTCTACCCAACCGCCCACCACCGGCCCAGTTCGCGCTGCAAACGCAAACTTTCGTGGACAATATTCGCAATGATCAAGCTCCGGAGGTCAGCGGGCTGGATGGCATCAGGGCACTGCGGGCATTGCTGGCCGTGTACGATCCGGCCCGGCCACTGGAGGCATCAACCTGATGCGTCAGCTTTTGTTTTACTTCCGCCAAACAGGGTTTTAATCAATGCTTGAGTTTCATTCGAGAACCAGGATTTCAGGAAGGTAGCTACACCGGCGACATCCTGTTCCGCAAAAGCCTGTTTGAAATGTCTGCGCACGATAGCCCTGTTGCCAAGCATGGAATGCCGCGGCAGGGACAGCAATGCTCTGCACCAGTCAATCGCATGTTGTGTGGTTGCTTCATGACCCGACTCCAGCGCATCGACCAAACCGATTTTCAGGGCTGCCTCCGGATCAATCAGGGTGCCGGCAACCAGCATCTGTTCAGCTAGTCGCGGTCCGACCAGCCGGGCCATTGCATTTTGAATCACCGGTACCAAAACCAGGCCCACGCGGGTTTCATTCAAGCCTACCTGATATTCCCCGCGACTCATTACCCTGTAGTCACTGGCAATACACAAGACAGCACCGCCGGCCGGGCAGTGACCGGTGATGGCAGTGGCAACCGGTATAGATGAGCAGGCGATAACCCCCATCAACCCAATGAATGCTTCCCAAAAACCGGCCATGTCTTCACGACCGAGTTGCATGAGCGCCTTAACATCCAGACCGGCAGAAAACATATGAGCCTGGCCGGATATCACTACCGCATCACATTCCGCTTCGGCCGCAAGCAAACTGGCGGTCAGATGATTGACCAGCGTAGCATCCAGCGCATTAACCGGTGCCTTTGCCAGGCGTAATTCACGAATATTGCCGTGTTGAATAACTTCCAGCATAGCGTTTCCTGTTTCCTGTTTTGATTTTTCAGACAAGGTGGAAATTTTCTCCACGCTCGGCACGTTCACGCAACCAGTCTGATACGGTGAACCGGGCGCCATATGTATCCGCCATGCGATCACACTCCGCTACAAAGCGTTTGATACCAACCGTATCAATGAGTGAAAGCGTGCCACCGGTCCAGGCCGGAAAGCCCCAACCGAAGATTGAGCCAATATCGGCATCGGCGGGGTGATCGAGGACACCTTCCTCCAGGCAACGGGCGGACTCAAGTGCCTGGCGATACAACAAACGGTCAATCACTTCCTGTACCGGGGGTTGCTTTTCCAATTGTGGGTAAAGCTCGGTCAAACCAGGCCACAGGTGTTTCTTTGCACCTTCCGGGTAATCATAAAACCCTTTGCCAAAGCGTTTGCCCTTACGGTCCAGATCCTCGACAAACTGACGCATCACGGGGAAACTTGAAGAAAATTCGAAACCATCACCAAAGTCCTCTGCTGCTTGCATGGTGATTTTGTAACCGAGATCCAGCGTCACCTCATCCATCACCGCCAATGGACCCACCGGCAAACCGGCCATTTTTGCGGCATTCTCAATCAGGGCGGGATTGATACCCTCACTCAACATGGTCATACCTTCATTAGTATTGCTACCAAATACACGGCTGGTGTAAAAACCGGGACTATCATTGACCACGATAGGTGTCTTGCGAATCTGTTGAATATAATCAAGTCCGTGTGCGATCGCCTCCTTGGAACTCTGCTCACCAACGATCAATTCAACCAGCGGCATCCTGTCAACCGGTGAGAAGAAGTGCAGACCGATAAAACTTTGCGGCCTTTTCGAGGCCATTGCCAGGCCGGTGATGGGCAAT
>CBDTVF010000133.1:0-8005 GCA_965363775.1 uncultured Gammaproteobacteria bacterium | reverse complement strand
AGCCAACGAGCGAATTTCCTTCACTAACACATTGAAGGATTCCGGCATTCCTGCCAGCATCTCGTGGTTACCATCGACTATGTTTTTGTACATCTGGTTACGGCCGGCTACATCATCGGATTTAACCGTCAACATTTCCTGCAGCGTATAGGCAGCGCCGTAAGCCTCGAGTGCCCAGACCTCCATTTCACCAAATCTCTGACCACCAAATTGCGCTTTACCGCCAAGTGGTTGCTGCGTGACCAGGCTGTAAGGACCGGTTGAACGCGCGTGCATCTTGTCATCGACCAGGTGATTCAGTTTCAGCATGTACATATAACCAACAGTCACCGGACGATCAAATGCATCACCGGTGCGGCCGTTGTACAGTGTGGTCTGTCCTGAGGTTGGCAGCTTGGCCAACTCAAGCAGGCGTTTGATTTCGGATTCGGGTGCGCCGTCAAAAACCGGTGTAGCCATTGGCACACCACCTTTCAGGTTGTGCGCCATCTCCTTGATCTCGGCAGCAGAGAAGCTGTTCATATTGACACGGCCTTTCTGGTCACTGTTATATATCTCACCAAGGAAAGTACGTATTTCCTCGGTTTTGGCATTCTCATCCAACATGTCTGAGATACGATGTCCAAGACCTTTTGCCGCCCAGCCCAGGTGAGTTTCCAATACCTGTCCGATATTCATACGGGAGGGAACACCCAGCGGATTCAGTACGACATCGACTGGTGTGCCATCTTCCATAAAAGGCATATCTTCCTGTGGCACGATCATGGAAATAACACCCTTGTTACCATGACGACCCGCCATTTTGTCACCTGGCTGAATACGCCGCTTGACGGCCATATAAACCTTGACCATCTTGAGTACGCCAGGAGCCAGATCATCACCACGGGTGATTTTGCCCTTCTTCTCTTCAAACTTGTCGTCGAAGACTTTGCGCTGATCTTTCACCTGATCAGCCAACTGCTCAATCAAATCATTCGCATCATTATCCTTCATGCGCAATTTGAATCTGTCGTCCTTATCAAGGCTTTCAAGATATTCGACGGTAATTTTCGTACCTTTCTTGAGTCCCTCTGGACCCTTATTCGCCACTTTATCTACCAGGGTATTTTCAAGACGCTGATAGATGGCAGCTTCAACAATGCGTAGCTGGTCATCCAGATCCTTTCTGACCTGGCGTAACTGATCTTTCTCGATTGAGATCGCACGCTCGTCTTTCTCGACGCCATCACGGGTGAAGACCTGCACATCAATCACGGTACCGTCTGTACCCGATGAAACACGCAAGGAGGTGTCTTTTACATCCGAAGCCTTTTCACCAAATATGGCACGCAGCAACTTTTCCTCCGGTGTCAACTGGGTCTCACCTTTCGGTGTGACCTTGCCAACCAGGATATCGCCTGCCTTGACCTCTGCACCGATATAAACGATACCGGACTGGTCCAGCTTGTTCAGGTTGTGCTCACCAACATTCGGGATGTCCGCGGTAATTTCCTCGCTTCCCAGCTTGGTATCACGTGCGACACAGGTCAGCTCAACAATGTGGATGGTGGTAAAACGATCTTCCTCAACAACCCGTTCGGAAATCAGGATCGAATCCTCAAAGTTGTATCCGTTCCAGGGCATAAATGCGATCAGCATATTCTGACCAAGTGCCAATTCACCGAGATCGGTGGATGGGCCGTCAGCCAGCACGTCACCCTTGGTTACAACATCACCAACAATCACCAATGGACGCTGGTTCATACAGGTGTTCTGATTGGAACGCTGATATTTAACCAGGTTGTAAATATCCACACCCGGATCATCTGCAGGCACTTCATCTTCATTGACACGGACAACAATACGTCCGGCGTCTACCTGGTCGACAACACCGCCACGCTTGGCCACGGCGGTTACACCTGAGTCCGTGGCTACGACACGCTCCATACCGGTACCCACCAAAGGCTTTTCAGCGACTAGTGTCGGTACGGCCTGACGTTGCATGTTAGAACCCATCAACGCGCGGTTAGCATCATCATGCTCAAGAAACGGTACCAGCGAGGCGGCCACAGAAACGATCTGCTTCGGCGACACGTCCATATAATTGGCTTCACTGGGCTCCTTCAGTGAGAACTCACCGAGGTGCCGACAGGGAATAAATTCATCCACAAACTTGCCATTGTTATCGAGCCTGGCATTGGCCTGTGCGATTACAAAATCACCTTCCACGATGGCAGAAAGATACTCCACATCACTGGTGACCTTACCCTTGGTAACTTTGCGGTATGGCGTTTCCAGGAAACCGTAGTCGTTGGTTCTGGCATATACGGCCAGTGAATTGATCAGGCCGATGTTCGGGCCTTCAGGCGTCTCAATCGGGCATACACGACCATAATGGGTTGGATGAACGTCACGGACTTCAAATCCGGCCCGTTCACGGGTCAAACCACCAGGTCCTAATGCCGAAACCCGCCGTTTGTGGGTGACTTCTGATAATGGGTTGTTCTGATCCATAAACTGGCTGAGCTGGCTGGAACCAAAAAATTCCTTGATCGCGGCAGCCACCGGTTTTGCATTGATCAACTCCTGTGGAGAAAGATCTTCGCTTTCCGCAACTGACAAACGCTCACGAACAGCCCTTTCAACCCTGACCACACCCACGCGGAATACGTTTTCGGCCATTTCGCCAACACTGCGAACACGCCGGTTGCCCAGGTGGTCGATATCATCAACGGTGCCGTTACCATTACGAATACCGATCAGCACCTTCAAGACCGCAAGAATATCTTCACGGTCCAGCACACCAGAGCCTTCGATTTCTTCACGTCCAACCCGACGGTTAAACTTCATCCTGCCCACACCGGACAGGTCATAACGTTCTTCAGTGAAAAACAGATTTTTGAACAGGTTTTGCGCAGCCTCTTTGGTAGGTGGCTCACCTGGACGCATCATACGATAAATTTCCACCAATGCTTCAAGTTCGTTGGTGGATGAATCTATATTCAATGTATTTGAAATGTATGGGCCCTTATCAAGATCATTGACATACAGTACTTCAAACTTCTTGATGCCTCCCTCACGAAACTGCTGCAGCAATTCTTCAGTGATCTCTGCATTGGCATCAGCCAGTAATTCACCTGACTCCTTGTCGACGATGCTGTGCGCTATGATCTTACCCAGCAGGTAATCATCTGGTACCTGCAATGATTTAATCGCCGCTTCTTCGAGCAGCCTGACGTGCCGGGCAGTAATACGTTTGCCATCGGCAACAATCACATTGCCTTTTTTGTCAGCAATATCGAACAACGCTACCTCGCCTCGCAAGCGTTCTGGAATCAATTCCAGCTTTCCGCCATCCTTAAGCAAGGTAACTTTACTGGTCTCAAAGAAGGTATCCAGTATTTCCTCATTGTTCATACCCAGGGCACGAAGCAATACGGTCACAGGTAGTTTTCTGCGTCTGTCAATACGGGTGAAAATCCCATCTTTAGGATCGAATTCGAAATCCAGCCAGGAACCCCGATAAGGAATTACCCGCGCTGAGAATAATAGTTTGCCACTCGAATGTGTTTTGCCCTTATCGTGGTCAAAAAATACACCCGGGGACCGATGTAACTGTGAAACGATAACCCGCTCGGTACCATTGATAACAAAGGTTCCTGTATCGGTCATCAAGGGCAGGTCACCCATGTAAACTTCCTGCTCTTTCACATATTTCACAGGTTTTTGCTTGGCAGAGCTTTCCTTGTCATAAATGACCAGACGTACCTTGACACGCAATGGCGCCGCATAGGTCATGCCACGAAGTTTGCACTCCCTGACATTAAATGGCGGGTTCCCCAGTTTATAGCTGACATATTCCAATGCAGCATTACGGGAGTATGAAACAATCGGAAAAACAGACTTGAGTGCACCGTGTAGTCCACGTTCACGCCGTTCACCGGGCATAGTTTCCAGTTGCAGGAATTCCGCATAGGACCGAATTTGGGTCTGCAGCAAGTTAGGCACTTCAAGAATTGCCTGACTCTTTCCAAAATCCTTGCGGATACGTTTTTTCTCAGTAAATGAGTAATTCATATTACCTACCGCCTCTTTGCGACCTGGGCTATGGTCGCGTCACTTAATGACAAACAGGAACAGGCCGGGGATGATAATCCCCAGCCAACTCCTTCTTACTTCTAGTAAATCAAAAATCTTGATTTACTTGATCTCGACGGTAGCACCTACCTCTTCGAGCTTCTTCTTCAATGCTTCAGCTTCGTCGTTCGGCAAACCTTCCTTAACAGTGGTAGGTGCACTTTCGACCAGGTCCTTGGCTTCTTTAAGGCCAAGACCTGTGACTTCACGAACAGCTTTAATTACTGGAACCTTGCTGCTGCCGAAAGATGTAAGAACTACATCAAACTCGGTCTGCTCTTCGGCTTCAACAACTTCACCACCAGCAGGCCCAGCAGCTATTGCTACTGGAGCAGCAGCAGATACACCAAACTTTTCTTCCATGGCGCTGATCAGATCAACTACATCCATTACGCTCATGTTCGAAATTGTTTCTAAAATATCTTCTTTTGAAACGGCCATTGTCGTCTCTCCTAATGTCGATTATGGCAACCTTACGGTTCCCGGGGTTTAGTTAATAATCAGGCAGCTTGCTGTGCTTCGCTAACTGCAGCAAAAGTACGAACCAGTTTGGTATGCGGTTCGGCCAGCGTACGGACAAATTTCTCGACCGGTGCTTTCATTACGCCCATCAAAATTGCAATAGCCTGATCGTAAGTCGGCAGACTGGATAAACGATCCAGCTCAGAGGCTTCATAGGCCTCACCACCAACAGCAACAAGCTTTGTAATCAGTTTGTTATTAGACTTTATATAGTCTTTAACAAGACGCGCAGCAGCACCCGGATCTTCCATACTGAAAGCCAGGAGCAGTGGTCCCTCAAGGGATTCCTGCATGCATTCAAACTCAGTACCTTCTACAGCACGACGCACCAGCGTATTTTTGGCCACCTTGAGATAAACGCCACTTTCGCGTGCTTTAACACGCAAATCTGTCATTTCCTCAACAGTTAAACCGCGATACTCTGCCGCCACTGCAGCCAAAGCGACTTTGGCAACTTCTGCCACTTCCGCAACGACTGCTTTCTTCTGCTCAATACTCAGAGCCATTTGATACCTCCAAGAGTCAAATAACCGGTTACCCGGCACGAATAACGACTCATGACACCCAATAACACGAATGTCACAGGACCAGAAACGATCCTTCAGTGGCTACCCCGCTTCTCAATCGTGCTTGCTCAAACACGATTGAGAAGCGGGGGCTCCACCATCTGCGCAGGCTGTGTCCGGTTGCCCGGTTCACGCTTAAATCCAATCACTCTTAATTGAAGTGACTTGATACCTACGGTCTCTGACGGCCTACTTCCGGATGATCATTGTCGGGTTTACCGAAAACGATTTGGCCGGAATCAGCCCGCCTTTTCCTCCGGCTTTCACCGGCGAAATCTTTAAAAATCTATAATCAGTCCTTCATTGCCTGGTGGTCTACCACCATGCCTGGTCCCATCGTAGTGGAAACCGAGACTTTCCTGAGATACTGACCTTTGGCGGATGCCGGCTTCAGCTTATTCAAATCTGTCAGCAAGGCCATCAGATTGTCGCGCAGTGCATCCACTTCGAAATCAACTTTGCCAATGGTGCTATGGATGATGCCACCCTTGTCAGTTCTGAATCGAACCTGACCAGCCTTGGCATTCCTGACCGCAGCCGCAACATCAGGTGCTACTGTTCCCACCTTCGGATTTGGCATCAAGCCCCTGGGGCCCAATATCTGACCAAGCCTGCCGACAACGCGCATTGCATCCGGTGTTGCAATAACAACATCAAACGCGAGGTCTCCACCCTTAATCTGGTCGTGCAGGTCGTCCATACCAACAACATCTGCTCCGGCTTCAATTGCCTTGTCAACATTGTCACCCTGTGTAAATACCGCTACCCGCACCGTTTTGCCGGTACCGTTTGGCAATACAGTTGATCCACGTACATTCTGATCAGACTTTCTGGGGTCAACGCCCAACCTGATTGCGACATCCACCGATTCGGTGAACTTCACATTGCTGAACTCTTTCAACATCGCCAGAGCCTCTTCTACAACGTAGATCTTGCCTGGTTCCAGTTTTTCGTGGATTGCCTTGTTACGTTTGCTTGCACTGGCCATCAGACTACACCCTCCACGTCCAAGCCCATGCTACGGGCTGATCCTGCTATGGTACGTACGGCAGCATCCAAACTTGCTGCGGTTAAATCGGGCTCTTTGGCCTTGGCGATATCTTCCAGTTGTGCGCGTGTCACTGTACCAACCTTATTGGTATTGGGTTCGCCGCTGCCTTTTGGAATACCAACCGCCTTTCTCAACAATACCGCTGCTGGTGGGGTCTTGGTGATAAATGTAAAGCTGCGGTCAGCATAAACGGTGATCACAACCGGTAAAGGCAAGCCCGGTTCGGTTTTCTGCGTCTGGGCATTAAATGCCTTGCAGAACTCCATGATATTTACACCGTGCTGCCCAAGTGCGGGACCTACTGGCGGACTGGGATTAGCCTGTCCTGCCGGAATCTGCAACTTAATGTATGCAGTGACTTTCTTAGCCATGTTTTACTCCCCGGGTTCAAACGCCAGCTAACCAGTAGCAAGGCTCCCCGTATTTGTTTGGACACTTTGAAAACGCATGTCGTTTTCTATCGCGTCAAGTTTTAAATCGCTTGGTGCATAACACCATCGACATATCTAAAAACAACTCTCTGGTTCAGGCTTTTTCGACCTGGTGGAAATCAAGTTCCACCGGTGTAGAACGTCCAAAAATAAGTACGGCCACCCGCAGACGGCTCTTCTCATAGTTGACTTCTTCAACCGTACCGTTGAAATCATTAAATGGCCCATCTACTACCCGAACCATTTCGCCCGGCTCGAACAGTATCTTCGGCCGCGGCTTGTCAACACCTTCCTGAACTCGGCTCAGAATGGTATTGGCTTCTTTTTCTGTAATCGGGGCAGGTCTGTCAGAAGTCCCGCCAATGAAACCCATCACTTTTGGCACTTCTTTGACCAAATGCCAGGATTCGTCATTCATTTCCATTTCCACCAGCACATAACCGGGGAAAAATTTGCGATCGGAGCGACGTTTCTGACCGCCCTTCATTTCGACCACTTCTTCTGTCGGCACCAGGATATCACCGAACATGTCTTCCATCTCGGCTCGCGCAATGCGCTCGGTCAACGACCTTTGCACCTGCTTTTCAAAACCTGAGAAAGCATGTACTACATACCAGCGTTTACTCATGCTCAGCCGCCTCCACTCAGTAGACTTCGAACTGCTGTACCAATCATCCAGTCAACACTTGCCAGGAACAGCGAAATAATGATCGTGACAACAATTACCATCAACGATGTCTGCACCGTCTCCTGGTGAGTAGGCCAAACTACTTTTCGGCGTTCGATATCCGATTCTTTCAAAAACCGGAAAAACGTCGCACCTTTATAGGACTGGGCCGCAACCCAGGCCGCCAGCAAGGTAACCGTTATCAACGCTGCAACCCGAACCGGTGTAATCGCCAAATTCTGGTAATAATAATAAGCAGCAACGCCGCCCAGCAGCATGATGACTGCGGTCAGCAACAGCAACGTATCTACGAATGCTGACCTGCCTTTTTCTACTTTGCTGTTCATATTCTGCCGCTCTACCCGTTCCTGTACCTGTGTTACCAGTACCTGTGTTACATGTTCTGACGTGTTCAACCGCCGTTTCTATACCCATCTGCAGTAGTGGCAGGCCAGGAGGGACTCGAACCCCCAACCCTCGGTTTTGGAGACCGATGCTCTGCCAGTTGAGCTACTGGCCTTTCATTACTGCTTCAGACTAGAAAGCTGACAGACCCTGAGGCCGCCAGCTTCCCATAGAACAACACTATTTAACCTATCTTATTCGAAGATCTTGGCAACTACGCCAGCACCTACCGTACGGCCACCTTCGC
>CBDTVF010000132.1:0-8043 GCA_965363775.1 uncultured Gammaproteobacteria bacterium | reverse complement strand
CACGACCTTCGTCCTCCGGATCGGGTAGAAAAAATGCTCCCATACCGCCTGTGAGATTGATGACGATATCGGTATCGTATTCACGCACACGGGCCACAACTTCGCGGAAAAGGCTCACATCACGACTGCCCTCGGCTGTTTCGGGATCACGCACATGCAGGTGTGCAATCGAGGCCCCGGCTTTTGCTGCCTCGATAGCGGACGCCGCGATCTCTTTTGGTGTCACTGGGAAACTGGGGTGTTTTGGGTTAAACGGAGCGTTGCCGGTCACGGCACAGGTCAGAATTACTTTGCGTTTCATGTTATGTGTCCTTCCAAATCAGTCATCTACAGAGGCTTGTTAATATCCAGCAAGAATTTGATCAAACCCGTGAAATATCGTTCCTGATCGTCATACATGCTCAGATGGCTGCCATCAGGTAGTTCAAGTGCCCGGGCATTGGGCATTTCCTTTACCATCCAGCGCATGTGATCCGGATCCATCGTATCCCACCGTGCCACGGTTACCAGCGTGGGGGTTGTAATCTTGTGTAGGTCCGTTGTGCGGTTCCAGTCAGCCAAAATCCCCTCGATTCCAAATTCACTGGGGCCTTGCATCTTGATGTAGATGTCTTTGTTCATATGTTTGTGAGAGCGCATAACCGGCTCGGGCCATTCTTCCAACGGCAAACGCAACACGTGGTGGACGTAATACTCGCTAAACATCAGTTTTTCGTAGCGCGGGTTGGCGAAATTCCTGCTAGCCTCCAAAGCTCGAATTTCTGCCAGCGCGTCCGGGTTCATTTGCCTGGCGAGCACTTGATCTGCGTAAATACCATAAGCAGGATTGCTGGCCATCATATTGGAAATGATCAAACCCTTTAGATTCTCTTGATACTTGAGTGCGTATTCAATGGCCAGAATACCGCCCCATGAACTACCCAGTAGGTAGAAATTTTCACTGTTAAGTCCAAGTGCCAGTCGTACTTGCTCAACCTCTTCTACAAAACGGGGAATGTTCCAGAGCGAATCGTTTTCTGGTTGATCACTGTAATAGCTTCCCAATTGATCATAATAGTAATATTCAATACCGGCGTTTGGCAGGAAACTGTCAAATGCCTCGAAATACTCGTGCGTGCTACCCGGGCCACCGTGAAGCAAAAGGAGCTTGATTTTTGGGTTGTTGCCAACGCGTTTGGTCCAGACATTGAATTTTCCAAGGGGCGTCTCAATGGGAATCATCTTCACACCGCCACTGAGAATATCGTCGCGCCCTGTATTATCGTAATAATCCTCTGCGGCCTGGGCCACGAAGCTGGAAAATATCGCTAATGTTAAGAAAAGTGTCTTTATCATTGGGGACATTCCTGATCTAGATATTTGCTGTGATTTCGGGAATAACGCCCCTCAAAACAGACACGATGGTGTCAATTTCCTGCTTTTCTATAATCAGTGGCGGTGACATGACGATCGCATCGCCGATGCCACGGACCATTACACCCTTGTTCCAACAGGTCGCAAGTGCTTTGACTCCAATGGTTCCTTCCTGTCCCTTCGAAGCACGCAACTCCACAGCGCCCAGGAGGCCATAGTTTCGAACATCAATCACTTGTGGAAGGTCGGCCAGGCTATGCAACGCCTCCTGCCAGTAACTACCGATTTCACCTGTTGTTTTAGCACGGGAAAACAGACCCTCATTTTCATAGATATCCAGGGTCGCCATACCTGCAGCGCAGCAGACCGGATGACAGGAATAGGTATACCCATGGAACATTTCCACTGAATCCCTGGCCAGATCCATACAGGTGTTATAGATTTCGGAGGATATTAATACCGCTGATAAAGGCAGTGCCCCGTTGGTGATCCCCTTTGCGGAAATAATCATATCCGGAATCACGTCAAATTCATCGGCGGCAAAGTTGGAACCAGTTCTTCCCCAGCCGGTTATAACTTCGTCAAAAATAAGTAAAATGTCATGCTCGTCACAAATTTCACGAAGACGTTTGAGATAACCTTTAGGTGGTAAATACACACCAGCAGCACCTGCAATAGGCTCAACAATCACTGCGGCTATGGTATTGGCACCTTGGGATCTTATTTTTTCGTCCAAGTCCTCTGCCCATTCACAACCATTATCTGGCAGTCCCTTACTGAACGCATTGCGACCTATATCCAATGTGTGACGAATGTGATCTACCGATAACCATTGACCAAATACCTGGTGGTTGGTTGAAAGACCACCAACCGCGATACCGGCAAAGTTCACGCCGTGATAGCCTTTTTGGCGGCCAATAAATCCCTTTTTCTGTCCTTGTCCTTTAACACTCCAATACTGCATGGCAATTTTAAGTGCCGTGTCTACTGCAGCAGAGCCTGAATTACCATAGAACACATGGTCAAGCCCTTCAGGCGCATGGTTTACCAATCGCTCGGAATATATAAAACCCAATTCGTGACCAAAGTTGAAGATTGAAGTGTAGTCCAGTGTGCGCAATTGTTTGTCGACCGCGTCTGCAATTTCGGGGCGACAGTGCCCGGCGTTTACACACCACAATCCTGCCGTGGCATCCAGCACACGCCGATTGTCAGAACTTGTCAGAAACACTCCATCAGCACTCTTAACCATGCGCGGTGCCTGCTTGAAGGCACGGTTCGGGGTAAAGGGCATCCAGAATGCATCCATATTCAGGTCAGTCATCAGAACCTCCTTCAATGCCACCAATGGAGTGAAATTTGGTTTCGTAAAACTCTGCGATACCTTCTTTTCCACCTTCCGAACCGATACCGGACTGTTTCCAACCACCGAAAGGAGCGACTTCTGTAGAGAATAAGCCGGAGTTGGAACTGACAATACCGAACTGCAAAGACTCTGCCACCCGCATTACACGTCCTATATCGCGTGTAAAAAAGTATGCCGCCAGACCATACTCGGTGTCGTTGGCCCGCTCGATGACTTCCGCTTCTGTTTTAAAAGTCTGTACCGCTGCAATCGGTCCGAAAATCTCTTCGCGGGCAACACGCATGTTCTGAGTTACATTGGTCAACAGTGTTGGCTCGAAGAAGCATTCCCCTAATTCGTGATAATGGCCTCCCAGGCGCACTTCGGCACCTTTCTCCCTGGCGTCAGCCACAAAGGCATTCATCTCTTTCGCCGCCTTGATATTGACCATTGGACCGATGGTGGTAGTAGCTGTAAAACCGTCACCTACGTTGAGTGCCGAGATAACCTCTTCCAAGTTGTCCGTAAATTCTTTGGCGATGCTTTCCTGTACATAAATGCGGTTGGTGCAGACACAGGTCTGTCCGCAATTGCGGAATTTGGTGAACACACAAGCAGCAGCCGCCTCATCCAGATTGGCATCTTCGAATACGATGAAAGGAGCGTTACCGCCCAATTCCATTGAAACGTTCTTTACGGTGGTGGCACATTGAGACATCAGGGTTTTACCCACAGCGGTCGAACCGGTAAAGGTGAACTTGGCCACTTGCTCATGCTGAGTCAGCACTGCACCGATTTCACTGCTGTTGCGACCCACAACCACATTAATCGCACCTGCAGGAATACCGGCGCGTTCCGCCAGCGCGCACAAGGCCAGGGCCGAAAGGGGCGTTTCCGTGGCTGGCCTGATCACGACAGTACAACCAGCTGCCAATGCCGGTCCGACTTTGCGAGTAATCATCGCACTGGGAAAATTCCATGGCGTTATACAACCTACAACCCCAATGGCCTGTTTATAGGTTTGCATGCGGCGGTCAGTTGCCGTCGTTGGAATGGTATCGCCCATAACACGTTTGCATTCTTCGGCGTAAAACTCGACAAAAGCAGCACCATACTTCACTTCGGCAATGGCTTCCTCCAGAGGTTTACCCTGCTCGGCAGTCATGATGATGCCTAAATCATCAGCATTGGCCATGATCAGTTCATACCAGTTGCGTAACAGAATCGCTCGTTGTTTCGCTGGCATTCTGCTCCAATTTTGAAATGCTGAGCTTGCTGCCTCTACCGCCTGAACAGCGTCTGAGGCGTTTCCATTTGCAACTGTAGTAAGCATTGCGTTATTGGCCGGATTACTCACGTCAATTGTTCCGGCTGAGCCGGTGACCCAACGTCCATTGATATAGTTGTGTGTTTTCAATAGTGTTGAATCTTTCAATTTCAGCATGTTTGCTCCCTCAATTGCCAAATCACGGCTACGATCGATATTTATTGTATAGATCACAACTCGCTTCAAATATGCTTAAGATTCAAACTATGATTAACAAAAACAAACATTCCGATAAGTGTTGCTTAAACGGCAAGCGTGTCGTGTTTATTCCAAATTGATTTGAAAAACCGAAATCACTTATTGGGTTTATCAGATATGAAGGTAGTATCGTGCCGGTTATTATTTGCAGATCAGGACGTCCCGCCAAGGTGAAATAAGTGTGCACTCCACTACTGATATTGTGAGGTAATTCCAATGAAATACCTGATTGAAACATGCCGACTTGATGTTGGTTCAATACAACGGCAATTTGCTACTATCCTGGCCATCATTATTCTGTCCGGTTGCCATAATTCGAGCCCACCCGTCGAAAACAGCGGGCAACCAAATTCCTCAAAGCACTCATCATTTGGAGTTTACTCGGGGTATTCAGAACCACGCTTTAACAGTTTCAAGCGCGAATCCGTATATATACCTGTTAGTGATGGAACCCGCCTGGCAGTCGATATCTATCGCCCGACAGTAGATGGTGAGCAGACGCGGGAGCCATTGCCGATCGCGTTGATGGTGACCCGTTATTGGCGTGCACGTGAGATGGGGGATGGCACCGTAACGACTCTATTAGGACCTATCGATAAACAGACACAAAGTGGTCGACTACTGACACCTGAAGAGTATGAATTCCGAAGCTATCCTCAAATGGGACATCTTTTATTGAGACATGGATATATCGTCATGGCCATGGACAGCCGCGGTACCGGTGCATCGTTTGGCGTTCAATCGATCGGTACAACACTCGAAATCCGGGATATGTCTGATGTGATGGGCTGGATAGATGACCAGACCTGGAGTACAGGCAAAGTGGGAATGTTTGGCTGGTCGTGGCCCGGTCTTATTCAAGTTTTTGCCGCAACTGGAACTCCACCGCAACTGGCAGCCATCTTTCCCGCTGTCCCGAATTTCTCCGATTGGTATCGAATTTTTGTCGCCGGTGGCGTATATCGCAAGGCAGCGGCACTGACAATGCGGCGCTCGCTGGTCAATCTTTCCGAGGTAAAAGAGGCTGGCCAGTTGAATGAAGAAACCACGGTTTCAGACCCGGCGCAGGAGGTGGTAGGCGTCGCCCGTGTGGATGAGGATATTGACGGATCCCTGCGCACTGCGGCGCGTGCCGGGCAAGGAGCAGCATCGTTCGCTGGATATATCGAACCGGTACTGGCACATCCCGTCATTCAAATGGCTATCCAGAAACTTGGACTTGAGTCTGTTGACTCGCAAATTGAAACTCTGTTTGACGCGAATGCACTCGATCAAGCTCTTCAGGAGCACCCGGATATTCGCGCATCGCTGGTCGCAGCAGAAGCACCGCAGTCACAGGAATGGTTAGAGGCAGGATACAATTTTCTCGAACAGTTTCGAGCAAGCTCAGTTCCCGCTTATTTCTGGGATGGCTGGCAAGACCCGGCGCCAAGCGAGCGCTTATTGTATTTCTTCAATCTGGATCAGCCACGTAAACTGACCATTGGCCCTTGGTCCCACGGCCCGAATGAAATCGATGACCCACGGGAAATCGCACACACCCGGCTTGCCGAGGTCGAGATGTTGAGGTGGTTTGACTATTGGTTAAAAGGTATTGATAACGGTATTTTGGAGGAACCAAAAATTAACTATGCCGTGGCACACGACAAGAATCAGTGGCAATGGCGTACTGCGTCTACATTTCCTCCCCTGGAGGCTTCCGAGATCGATTTTTTCTTTTCCGGGGGGGATTCGGGCAGCATTCAGTCGGTCAATGACGGCCTTTTAACACGTCAGATCCCTGCTGCGGGCCCACTGACAGATGAGTACACGGCAGATTACAGTCTCTGGGTTGGGCCACGGACCCGCAATCATGACGCTACCGGTGGCGGGCCAATCAAGTACGATGATCTGGCGGCCAATGACGCGAAGGCGTTGACCTACACCACACATCCACTGGAGACTGCTGTTTCCATTGCCGGTTTTCCAATCGTGAGTTTTTTCGCATCTTCAACAGTTGAGAAAATAAATTTTATCGTATACCTCGAAGAGGTGTATCCAGATGGAAAGTCGGTGTTGGTGACTCAGGGTGCCATCCGTTCATCTCATCGCACTAGTAGAAACCCTCCCTACAATACCAACGGGATTCCGTGGCCCAGTTCTTTGCAGGTAGACATAGACAATACAAAACCACTGACGCAAGGCCCTGCTGAGATACGTTTCGCTCTTGAACCGGTCGCCAAGCTTTTCGTTGCTGGCAACAGAATTCGGGTCACTATTGCCAATGCAGATGAAAACCTGATTCTGACTTTTCCGGATTGGCCGCGACCAGTTACTTCCATATGGTATGACGCCGACCACCCATCCAAAATCACTTTGCATGTCCTGCCCTGATGGTGAGCCAATGAAGATCTCTGCAAAAACCACCAAACAACCGCTTGCCTGCGGCACCTGGGTATCGGCGATAACAGCTGAAGATGTCGCCGCCGCAGTAGAGGCTTTTGCCGGTGGATTGATGTTTGAAGCGCAGACCGATGGTCAATGCCTGTATTTTTTGTCTTTGCGTGCCGACGAAGGGGGTCGCAATGCTATTTTTCGTTGGCGTCCCGGCACCTTGCCCGAAAGCATCCTGCCCGCACCCTTCAATGCGCGCACGCGGGTCCACGAGTACGGCGGAGCCGCCTATATTGCATATGAGGGAGTTATCTGGTTCAGCGAAGATACCGATGGACGCATTTACCGACTGCAACCAGGGCAATTGCCTGAACCGCTGACGCCTGCGGGTCCTTTTCGTTATGCTGATTTCACAGTCGATGCCTGCCGTGGACAGCTGATTTGCGTACGTGAGGATCACTCGAACCAGGGTGAAGAGGAGGAACGCAACGAACTGGTCTCCGTTAATTATAAAACGGGCACTACGACAGTGCTGTCATCCGCCGCCAACTTTGTTTCCAGTCCACGTATTAGCCCGAGCGGTGACGAAATCGCGTGGCTGTCCTGGGACCACCCAAATTTGCCGTGGGATAACGTGGCGCTCAATCGTGCAAGCATCGACTCTGACGGCGTGCTCGCAAAAGTGTGCCACGAGGCATCGTCCGCGGAACAGGCGCGCGCACAGCCGCTTTGGAGTCCCCGGGGCAAACTGTATTATCTAAGCGATGCCGACAACTGGTGGAACTTGTATCACTGGCCATCGGATTCTATAAATGGTCGACAGTTATCGCAACTTGAAGGTGAGATAGGTGTACCGGCCTGGTTGCTGGGTTACCGTCATTTTGAATTGATAGATGAAAACCGTGCACTGGTTGCCTATACCCAGGAGGGGCATTGGCGAGTAGCTGAAGTCTTACTCAAGACCGGTGAGTTTATCAAGTGCAGTCAATCATGGGCGCTGGTGTCATCAGTCACGCGTGTCGGTGATCAAATCTATGTCCTGGCTTCAGACCAGTCTGGTCAGGGTGGTTTCTACCTGTGGCACCATGAAGAACTGGAACACGTGATGACGATTGGGCAGCCACGGGATATTGGTAGCGTTTCCATTGCAGAACATTTAGTTGTGCCTTTGCACCCATCAGCTTCCGCCCAGGCTGGAGAAGTCACGCACGCCTTCTATTATCCACCAACTAATGAATCCCACTGTCCCTTGCAGGAAGAAAGGCCACCTGTAATCGTGAGCTTTCACGGCGGGCCAACGTCGCAGAACTTTTCCAACTTTTCACTGAAACGACAGTTCTGGACCCAACGTGGCTTTGCGCTCCTCGATGTGAATTATCGTGGAAGTACCGGTTATGGCCGCGAATACCGTCAGCGCCTCTATGGCAACTGGGGGCTGGTTGACGTC
>CBDTVF010000131.1:0-8174 GCA_965363775.1 uncultured Gammaproteobacteria bacterium | reverse complement strand
GAGTCGTGAAGTGGTTGGGCGCAAGGCACGTCTCGCCGGCAATGGCCTGGTCCTTACCCAGAGGCGTAACACCGCGAACGACCGCTTCACGGCTCGCCCGAAGGGAGCTACCCAGATGCCCCAATACGGCGATACAGCCCTTGAAAAGGACATGCCATTTCCTGCGGACTGCGTCTTGTCTTGGACCATCTGGGTAGCTCTGAACCCCACACTATAGGCTTGACATGACACCGGAATATCCACTAGCTCACCGGTTCCTGATGGACTTGCTGGTCCATTAAGCGGTTGCGATAACGCAGACGAATTTCCATGTACATGAAGTACAGCAATGTCAGCAACAAACTGGCCGCCAATGGCCAAATGTAGAGATCGGTCAAGGGACGATAGCTCTGTGTTTCCACCTGTCGTGGGTTGATTTCATCCAGGTGATCGTAAATGGCTTCCAGCTCTTGCCGGTCATTGGCTCGGAAATAATCACCCCCCGTCGTGGTTGCGATGTCCTTTAGGGTCTTTTCATCCAGCGCCTGCTCACCGACAGCTGCGGGATCACCAATGGCGATGGTGTAGACGACCACACCGTTGTCGTGGGCAATAACCGCAGCCCGGTCAGGTGGTATAAGGCTACCCGTATCGTTACCGTCCGTAAGTACAATCAACACTCGTTCATCCACTTCACTACGCTCAAACTGGTTGATCGCCAGGCCCATTGCATCACCCAGCATCGTCCTGGGCCCGAGCATGCGGATTTGTGCTTCATCCAGCAATTCCCTGACAACATCAAGGTCGTCGGTGAAAGGGGCCTGCACGAATGCGGCAGAGCCAAACAGGATCAGCCCGACCCGGTCACCATCGCGGCGGGCCAAAAAGGTATCCAGAACCTGCTTGACGGCCGTCAGTCGATCGATAGCGTTCCCTTCCGCATTGGTAAAGTCCTTTGCTTCCATTGAGCCGGATAAATCTACCGCGACCAATAAATCACGCATTGGCAGTTCTTTAATGATCGGCTCTCCCAGCCACTGGGGACGTGCGATCGCTGCAACCAGGCACAACCAGGCCAAACTCAGCATCAACCATTGTGAAAACGGTCTTTTTGATACCACCAACTCCTTTCCGGGTTGTAGTTTGAGTGACTGGGCAATTCGCTGCATGAATGGGACACGTACAGCTTCCTTACGCTCATGATGCGCGGGCAACAGCTTGTATATTAGCCAGGGCAGGGGAATGAGCAGTAATAGCCAGGGGTGAGCGATTGTCAGCA
Organism: uncultured Gammaproteobacteria bacterium; assembly: GCA_965363775.1. Taxonomy (GTDB): domain Bacteria; phylum Pseudomonadota; class Gammaproteobacteria; order Xanthomonadales; family SZUA-36; genus SZUA-36. Next base: position 6,916 of record CBDTVF010000131.1, on the reverse strand, counting down.
TGGACTCATGATTCCCCGCTGTGTTTTGATCCGGCCAATGCCAGGTGGTGTTTCAGCCATTGTCTGCAGGCATCCAGCAGGGCGTTTGCAGCTTCGCCATTAATGTCGTTCAACTCACCGGTGGTGTAAGAAATATGATTCAGGGTGTTGAATGTATTTTCTGTGAACGACTGTTTCTTAACGTTTGAATTTAGAAACTGAAACCAGTCATCCCCCGTCAACATGGCGACCTCGTTACGCGGGTAAGCAGTAAGCGCCGTGCGTTTGAGAAGAGGCGGTATTTTCCTGAGACTGGAACTTCGGCCTGCCGGGTCATTAATGCCTTCTGACAATGTCTCGAGTTCAGATAGGGCGGAGCGTCTGTAACGATTGGCGTTCCAGTCTTTCACTGATTTGTAGATGGACCAGCAAAGGAAAATGAGTGCCAGCCCCGCCAATACATACCAGCCACTTGCCAATGGCCACCAACCCGTGCTTGCGGGCATAACGATGTCATTGAGGTTTTGCAGGCTTGCAGGATCGGTAGACTTCATTTACTCATACCTAGAACCGTTTCGCACCCTGGTGGTGGCCGAAGGCATCGCGTAACTGATCTTCAACCGGGTTGATGGTATCGATGGGTAATACGGGCATTGCAAATTTCCGTGAGGAAGTTTGTATTCGCTCCATTTTCTGTTCGAAGTCGTTTTGAAATGCGTTGCGCAGATTCTTGCTGGATGTATCGGCCTCCAGTTGACCTTCGCCATCGCTGAACCTGAGACGTCCTGCCGCGGGCATGTCTTTTTCAAGCGGGTCGTAGATGAATGCGGTCAGTACATCGTTATGCTCTGCCAGACGGGTGATGTGTTTGCGTGTGTCGGCATTGATTCCATCCGCATCGGTAATCAGACAAACCAGGCAGTCATGCCTGGCCAGGATGCCGGCCTGTTTCAAAACCTCATTGAGTTTACCGGGATCAGGTTTCAGATCTGACCTTGCACTTAGTTCCTGGTTTTTTTCTGTCACCTGTTTGAGTATCTGCATGACCCTTTCGCGACTGCGATGAGGGGGTATGACGGAAACCTCGGAATCATTGAAAACCAGGGCCCCGACCCGGTCGCCAACACTGAGCACGCGCCAGGCCGAAATTGCCCCCACTTCTGCCGCAACGACAGACTTCATACGTTGCTGGCTGCCAAAAAACATGTGCACACGCTGATCGATCAATAACCAGACGGCACGGTCCTTTTCTTCCGTATAAACACGTACATACGGTGTACCTGTCCGAGCGGTTACTTTCCAGTCAATGTTGCGGGTATCATCACCGGGCAAATAGTCACGTAACTCCTCAAAATTTAGTCCACGGCCTCTCAGTTTTGAAGTGTGACGTCCACTCAAAATACTGTGAACAGGTTGCCTGGGCAGAAAACTGAAGCCCGAGGCTTTGTGTTGCAAGCGCACAAGATCATCCAGCTGGACATAGACACCACTGGTTTGGCTTTTGTCTGTTGTGTTCACTGGGCGAGCGGGCATTTTTTACGCGATTGCAACGAGTTTCAGTATTTCGTCGATGACATCATTACTCGAAACACCATCTGCATTGGCTTCATAGCTGAGTGCAATGCGGTGCCGGAAAACGCCATGAACGACGGCCCTGACATCATCGGGCAGTACATGGTCGCGGCCATTCAGCCAGGCATGTACGCGTGCACATTTGTCGAGGCCAATGGCACCACGCGGGCTAGCGCCGATACGTATCCAACTGGCCAGTTTTTCATCATAACGATCCGGGTAACGGGTGGCGAATACCAGGTCGACGATGTATTTTTCGATGGTTTCCGATACCTGCACCCGGTTTATTTCCTTGCGAGCATCGAAAACTACCTGCTGAACAACCGGTGCTTCATTATTTAATGACTTTGATGGACCTTCTTCACCACGAACCAGGCGAATGACCTGTGCTTCCGCCTCTTTCGTGCCATAGTCGATATAGACATGTAAAAGAAACCGGTCCATCTGTGCCTCAGGCAACGGGTAGGTGCCCTCCTGTTCAATCGGGTTTTGTGTTGCCATTACTATAAACAGGTCCGGCATTTTGTGGGTGGTGCCAGCCACCGTCACCTGGCGTTCTTCCATTGCCTCAAGTAGTGCCGCCTGTACTTTAGCCGGTGCGCGGTTGATCTCGTCGGCCAGTACGATGTTGGCAAATATGGGTCCAGCTTCGAAACGGAAGGTGGGTTGTCCCGATTCTGTGTACAACACTTCGCTTCCGGTGATATCTGAGGGCAACAAATCCGGTGTGAACTGGATGCGTGAAAATTCCGCATCCATATTCTTCGCCAGGCTTTTGACGGCACGTGTTTTTGCCAGACCCGGTAAACCTTCCATCAGGATGTTCCCGTTGGCCAGCAGACCGATGAGTAGTTGTTCAATGACCGATTCCTGGCCAATGATGGATTGTCCCATTCGGGTTTGTAATTCACGGACTGAATCAAGTGTGCTCATATGTGAAACCTGTCAGAAATGGTTGTTGTTTAGGTAGGCTATAAAATTGACCAACTTTTGATCTTACAATACCTTGAATGAATAGCCAGTAAAAAAATCAGAATTTCAGTCCAATCACAGTTCTGTACCCATAATCAGTTTCAGCAGAGTCAAATGCCGCAACTTCACCGTCATAACTTGTATAGAGTTCAAGTCCAATATAGAAATCCCTGATGATTTCCCAGTGTGCACTGGCAGTAAGATCAGAACGTATCCTGCCCCATTGCGTGATGCTGGGGAAGATTTTCCAGTTGATATCCACTGTTCGCTCAGGTGTGGCTCGTTTGTAATACTGGTATCGGAATGAACCCACTGCTTCCAGGTTGTTGCTGGGATCAGAGTCATCCAGTGGTCTCTCACGGTTGACCGCTAATCCAAGAGCCAATGACAACCAGTTGCGACCGGTGGAAATGGGTACGAAGCCATAACCCGCACCTATCAAGGTCCGTAATTTAACCGCCAACTGATCATTTTGTTCCATGCTGCCAAAATAATTTAAGAACCTCTTGTTTGGTCGATAGCTCATGTGGTCAATACTCAGAACGTTACGAGAGGTATTGTCGGTAACATTTTGTGTGGTTATTTCGGAACTTAGTTTTCCGAATGTAACAAAACTTGGGGCACGGTAAGCAGCATCTGCACCGAAGTTGTACTTGCCCACTGAACTGCTCTTGTCAAAATTAAAGCCAAGGTTAAAGGAAAGATCCATCCGATCCCAGAATTCACCACCCACCGGATACATTCTCACCAGGTCGGAAGATGATTCCTGGAGTGGGCCCCTATCAGTTTTAATGGTGATCAGATCTGCCTGATCTGGATCATTTGTTACTTGTTTATCCAGCGTACCAAGCAATCGTCGCCCATCGCTCATCTCAATCTGGTGTCCCTGGTCACTGATAATGTCGCGTATGTTTACCCAGTCGATATAAACCGTATCCATGTACTCGGTGGATAGCTCCAGTTGACCTGCGTTCAGACCTTTGATTTCACCAGTCACATGATCGCCATTTTTGAGAATGATGATATCCGTCTTGGCTGCCAGCACCTGGGTGCTGAAGCACAAAAGACATAGATAAAATGCCATCAAAATGATGCGTTTCTTCATTTATATTCCTTATCGCGTTGGCAAAGCCATGACGTATGACGGGTAATAATAGTCTCAGTTCTGAGACAGGTCATTGCATTTCTGTCGGTTTTTTCACAAGCTTGTGTTTCCTCTGACAGGATACTCACTCTTGAATAACCCAAAACCAACTGAAACTGTAGTTCAGTCTGTAAGCAAAACCAAATTTCTCATCGGCGGGGCACTATTTATAGGCGGGTTTCTAAGCCCACTGTTGATACCGCTGGTAACCAGTTCCGATTTACCGGGGAACTGGAAAGCTATTTTATCTACCGGCCTGGTGGCTGGTTTGCCGGAAGTAGGTATGTTGCTGGCAGTTGCGGTCCTGGGCAAACAGGGCTTTGCGCAACTCAAGGAAATGATCTTTTCGAGGCTCAGAAAAGTAACAGAGCCTTCAGCGGTAAGCCTTACACGTTACCGGATAGGTTTGTTTATGTTCTTTATACCGCTTCTGCTTGGTTGGCTGGAGCCTTATGTTGCGCATTTAATTAGTCCTGTGGTTGGTGGTTCCTTTGCATCTGCTATCATTTTCGACCTGATGTTTGCATTGAGCTTTATTGTGCTCGGTGCGGGGTTTTGGGAGAAAATTCGAAGCTTGTTTGTCCATGATGTTCCTGGTTCAGCAGAAACCAGTCGTCTCTCAACTGAAAGTTCTCAAGGTAAAAGTCGATGATTAAATTTTTAAAGTCCGCACTGGTTAACGGCTTGGCTATTCTATTACCGGTCGTGCTGGTTTTTATTGCGATCAAGGAGATTTTTGGACTGTTGGTCAATATCGCAACCCCGATTGCAGATCTTTTCCCTCCGGGCACTTTCGACCATGTGAGAGAAACTGAAATTCTTGCAGTGCTGTTGATCATGGGTTTGGCCATCTTTGTCGGTATTCTGTCGAAAGTGAAGGCCGGCCAGGTATTGGGTCACAGTATTGAAAAAAACACGCTTTATAAAATACCGATGTACCGCATGCTAAAGAGCCTGGTCGGGGCATTCCTGAACCTGGAAAGCGAAACATCTTTCAAACCTGCTTTTCTTGAGAATGATGCTGGTGATTTGGAGCCTGCCTACGTCATCGAGGATCGTGGCCGGCCACGTGTAGTAGTGTTAATTCCCTGGGCACCGACGGCTTTTGCCGGCTCGGTCAAATTAGTCAATCGCGAATGTGTCCACTATCTGGATGTAACACTGGATGAGTTCTCTTTATCCCTGACACATCTTGGTACCGGGATGTCAGAACTGCTGCCTGAAAATCATGGAGTACCCCGAAAGAAGTAATGCCATGCTCACGGCTCTTGGTGATTTACGCGGGTTCAGAAATGTTTACGGAAGGGTCTTAAAAAGCATTTATTTACTTGGTTAGATGAGTCATCGTTGTACAATGCTGTCCTTATCTTTATCTAATTATTTGGGGTTACTATGAAAATTGTTTCAAACTCACCAAGGCATTCTGAAGGGAACAGCTTGATTTCCCATCTATTGTTGACGGTTTGTTCGATAGTGTTGATGTGTTTTACATTGAATGTTGCTGCTGACCAGGCAGATGAAGACACTGATAATTCGCCGGACTATGCAGAGGAAATGGCCGAAGCAACTGAAGAGGTCAATACCAACGACCCGACGGCAGCCGCAATATCGGTATCTGCTGGTTGGGAATTCTATAACTGGCATGAAGATGAAATCGCACCGGGACAAACGCGCCCGACAGGTAATGACAATAGTTTCAATACAAGATTCGTGATCCCCATGGCCAAGGGTAAATGGGGTTCTCCGTGGCCCATTATCAATCGTTTCAGTTTTTCCAATGTGGAGGCACCGGGCGGAACCAGTGGATCAGGCAATGCAGAGTTTATAACACTGTTTATCCCCTGGGCCTGGCAGACGGGCAAGGTCGGTATCGGACCCGCTATCAATCTGCCTGCCGATGAAAAACAGTTTGGAACAGATGTTTGGCGTTATGGTTTCTCGGGGGTTGCCCTGGAAAATAGTTTTGATGGCCGCCTGATGTGGGGCGTACTTGTACGCCAGGTCTGGGGAAAAACGAACCCGAACGACAACAGCACGTATGCAGCACCCCTGGCGCTGCAACCCATTGCCGTTTATCAACTCAAAGATGGTTGGTATATCAGTAATGGTGAATCACCCATTGCATATAATTGGCAAAACAAAGAATGGCTCGTGCCACTGGGTTTTCGTCTCGGTAAAACGATTAAGGATAGAAGGGGTGGAACCTGGAACACGTATGCAGAGTACCGCACAAACATAGTTTATAAAGACTGGAAGGGTGCTGCGGCCAGCGACATTTTCCGAATTTCAGCGTCATACACATTTGCCAATTAATCGACACATGAATCGCATCAAGGTGTGATTCGGGAACCATATAGGTAATGATGAGATCGGTTGGTGTACTCAAAGGCCTGTTGGCGGTTTGGCTGTTAACCAACCTTGTGCTGCCGGAGTCAGCCAGCGCACAGGATCTGGAACCACGTCGCTGGAGTCATTTGCCCATTGGTCAGAATGTCGTGGGTTTGGGCTACTCTTATACTGAAGCTGATATTTATTTTAGTCCGGTCCTGAAGATTACCGATGGCACTGCCAGCCTTAACAAACTGGGGCTACGTGTTATCCGCACCTTTGATCTGGCCGGAAAATCAGCCCGATTCAGCGTTTTGCTGCCTTACACTTCCGGGCGTTGGGAGGGTGATGTCGACGAAGAATACCAGGTCATACACCGTCGGGGCATAGGTGATCCAAGGCTCCGATTCTCGGTGAACCTGTACGGCGCCCCGGCTTTGAAGGGATCGGCGTTTGCGTTATATCGTGAGGAACATGCGAGCAACACCGTCATTGGCGCATCCATCGCGGTAACACTACCCTTGGGTCAATATTTTGATGACCGTTTGATCAATATTGGCAATAACCGCTGGTCTGTGCGACCACAGCTTGGCCTGCTTCATACCCGCGGTCCATGGTCAATTGAGCTCACCGGTTCTGCCTTTATTTTTACCGACAACAACAACTTTGTTGATAAAGCCGTTTTAAAACAAAAGACGGTGTATGCCGCTCAGGCTCACGTAATTTACAACTTTAAACAGGGGTTCTGGGCAACTCTTAGCAGCGCTTATGGCACTGGCGGCCGAATCTACATCGACGACCAGATGACGGAATTCGAAGTTGATAACTGGTTATGGGCTGCAGGTGTTGGGTTTCCCATCGGCAAAACCCAAAGCCTGAATCTGACCTGGCTTTCAGGACGCACACAAAACCTGGTGGGCC
>CBDTVF010000130.1:0-8197 GCA_965363775.1 uncultured Gammaproteobacteria bacterium | reverse complement strand
TGTACTGGTTGACGTGGCCATTGACCAGGGTGGTTGTTTTGAGACTTCTCACGCTACGACTCACGAAGAACCAATCTATGAAGTTGATGGCATCGTCCACTACTGTGTTGCGAATATGCCCGGTGCGGTACCACGCACATCAACCTTCGCCCTGAATAATGCAACCCTGCCGTTTGCGTTGGCATTAGCGGATAAAGGTGCCAAGCAGGCGATGCTGGACGATCCGCATTTGTTGGAAGGTCTCAATGTGCATCGCGGTATGGTTACCTATAAAGATGTCGCACGTGATCTCGGTTATGAATATGTACCCGCGATCGAGGCGTTGGAGACCTCCTGAGAAACAAGACAGGGTTATCAAGACACAGGCGGCGGTAGACTATTCGCCGCCTGTTACTCAATCCACTCTGGTCAGGCAGATACCGATAATAGCTGGCCGTGAGCCGCGAATTTCATCCCGGGGTCAAGACATCAGTCGCATGGATATTCCAGCAGCTTATGGTGGACTTGCCCTGCAAAATGCGGAGTGTGTGAATTCAGATTAGACTGTCCCGTACGAAAAGAACAACGAGAGAATGAATTATGCTAAACGATTATGAAATTGCCAGGCAGGCCGGCATTCGGCCTATCAGGGATATTGCGGCCAGGTTAGGTGTGGATGACGAGGACCTGATGCCTTTTGGTGACGAGATTGCCAAGGTGAATTTGAACGCCCTGAAGCGCCCGCGGAAAAGACCCGGAAAGCCACGTTTGATCCTCGTTTCGGCAACGACACCGACAGCTGCGGGTGAAGGTAAAACCACAACTTCCATTGGCTTGGCACAGGCTATGGACAGCATGGGGGAATCCGTTTGCCTTGCATTGCGTGAACCGTCTCTGGGTCCCTGTCTCGGAATCAAAGGCGGTGCCACTGGTGGTGGTTACAGCCAGATTGTGCCGGTTGACCGTATAAACCTGCATTTTACGGGGGATTTTCATGCAATCACCACGGTTAACAACCTGATATCGGCGACCATCGATAACCACATTTTCCACGGTAATGACCTGGGTCTGGATCCACGTCAGATCGTCTGGCGGCGGGTGATGGACATGAACGACCGCAGCCTTCGTAATATCGTCATCGGGCTCGGTGGCAGGATGCAGGGCATTCCGCGTGAAGGTGGGTTTGATATTACCGCAGCCTCTGAAATCATGGCCATATTCTGTCTCGCCAAGGATGTGGATGATCTTCGTGCAAGATTGGGTAACATCCTTGTTGGCACCACCTGGAAGGGTGACCCTGTCTACCTGAGGGCATTGAACATTACCGGTGCGATGATGGCCCTGTTAAGGGATGCGATCCACCCGAACCTGGTGCAAACACTGGAAGGCACACCCGCTTTTATGCACGGTGGCCCGTTCGCCAATATTGCACATGGCTGTAATAGTGTATTTGCGACAAAAATGGCCATGCATTATGCAGATTGGACAGTGACCGAGGCCGGTTTTGGTTTTGATCTCGGTGCTGAGAAGTTTTTCCACATCAAGTGCCGGTCCGCCGGTCTGGATCCCGATGCAGTCGTGGTGGTGACCACGGTCAGGGCTTTGAAGTTGCACGGTGGAAAAGCCAAAGATCAACTCGCTCAACCCGATGTTGAGGCTGTCCGTGCCGGTCTGGAAAACCTCGACAAGCATATCGAGAGCGTTGCACATTTCTGCAAACACCCGGTTGTCGCTCTAAACCGCTTTGTCGACGATACCGACGAGGAGATCGCCATCATACGTGACCGGACGAAATCACTCGGTGTGTCATTTGCAGAATCTCGCCATTTTACCGAGGGCGGCAAGGGCGCACAGGATCTTGCGCGTGTAGTCATGGATTCTATTGACAAACATAAGCATGAGAATTTTTGTCCGTTATATCAACTCGAAGATACCTTGTACGAAAAGGTCACCAAGGTTTGTCAGACCATGTACGGCGCAAATGACGTGGCATTTAGCAAGGATGCGGAGAAAGACCTCAAGATGATCAGGCATCTGGGTCTGAATAAGCTTCCAATCTGTATTGCCAAGGCACCCAGTTCACTTTCGGATGATCCGAATCTACATGGGCGGCCACGTGATTTCCAGGTCACTGTCAGAAATATTCAGGTCAGTGCGGGTGCGGGATTCCTGATCATCCTGACCGGCAATATCATGCGTATGCCCGGTCTGCCCAAACGCCCCAAGGCAGAAAAGGTTGAGCTGTTGCCGGATGGTACGATAATCGGCGTAGGCTGAAAGGAAGGGATCAGGGTAAAGTGTCAGCGTTTTAGCCTGGCACCTTACCCTGATCCCGGTTTTGCGGCTTTGTTAGCTGTAAATCTCTTTCTGCGATGCAAGCAAAGTATTATGTAGCAGGGCTGCAATCGTCATTGGACCAACGCCACCCGGTACCGGGGTGATAAAACTGGCCTTCGGCTCCACTTCGTCATATTTCACATCCCCTTTCAGTACATAGCCCCTGGGCTTGCTTGCATCCGGAACACGTGAAATTCCCACGTCTATAATCACGACTCCGTCAGTCACCATGTCACCGGTCAGAAATTCAGGAATACCCAAAGCGGCGATAACAATATCGGCCTGCAGTGTGAACTCCTTGATGTTCGGGGTTCTTGAGTGACAGACGGTAACCGTGCAGTTTCCAGGCTTGGATTTCCTGGATAAAAGGATACTCATGGGTGTCCCGACAATGTCGCTTCTGCCGATCACCACACAGTGTTTGCCTTGCGTCTCGATCTCGTACCTTTCCAGTAATTGCATGATGCCAAACGGTGTGGCTGATACGTAGGCGGGCAGGCTCTTGACCATTCTGCCAACATTGACGGGATGAAATCCATCCACGTCTTTTTCAGGCAAGATACGTTCTGTAACTTTCGTGGCAGAAATGTGGGCAGGAAGCGGAAGTTGAACAATATAACCATCGATGTCGGGATCATCATTCAATTGATCTATGACCTTCAGCAGTTTTTCCTCGCTCATGTCGGAATCAAATTTTTTCAGGGTAGATTTAAAGCCAACATATTCACAGGCTTTTACCTTACCGCTGACATAGGCCTGGCTGGCGCCGTCGTCTCCGACCAGGATAGCCGCCAGGTGTGGAATCTTGCCACCCTGATCACGGATTAAGCTGACTTTTTCAGCGATTTCGTCTTTTATTTCCTGGGCGGTTGTGACGCCATTGATGATGGTTGCCATAATTTGATATCCATTAATTCATGTTGAGTATGGTGCCAGTAGGGATGACGGTGCAGTGGTCTGGCACCTGTATGGTTTTTGTCAGAACATTCCATTTTATGTCCCTCGTTTGTCACCATGAACCCACAATACCTCTGAGCCACCGTGTGCCCTGGCCAGCACCCTGGCGATGACAAACAGCAGGTCGGACAGACGGTTCAGATAACGCAGGCTGACTTCGTTGATATCTTCAACTTTTGTCAGCGAAACCATCAGCCTTTCAGCGCGACGGCAGACCGTACGGGCAAGATGGCAGCGGGCTGCGGACTCTGATCCACCTGGCAATATGAAATCTTTCAAAGGCGGCAGATCCTCGTTGAAACGGTCGAGATCATTTTCCAGTTGCTTGATACAGGATTCGGGGATCAAGGTGTAACCCGGCATGCACAATTCGCCACCAAGGTCGAATAATTCGTGTTGTGTTCGGGTCAGACAATCACGAATGCTGTCGCCTGTCTTACCGGTCAAAATCAGGCCGATATGACTGTTTAACTCGTCTACGGTGCCAAAAGTCTCCACCCGCAAACTGTCCTTGTCCACGCGTGATCCATCGCCCAGACCGGTTGTGCCCTTGTCTCCCGTGCGAGTGTAAATTTTAGAAAGTCGATTGCCCATTTTTAGTAACTATTTCCATTTAGCTGTGTAACAATCAATATATCACGGCAACGCCAAAATTGGTGACGCGTATACGAATCCTTGCGTTACATTTTGTTGCTGAGCGTTATATTAATCACCTATTTTCAATGAGATCAGATCATGCCAAAACATACCCCTCTGTATAACGCTCACATCGCTGCCAGCGCCCGTATGGTTGATTTCGGGGGCTGGGAAATGCCGATCAACTATGGTTCCCAGATTGAGGAACATAACAAGGTACGCCAGGCTGCCGGTATGTTTGATGTCTCGCATATGACGGTCGTGGACATCAATGGTGCGCAGGCCCGCCATTTTCTCAGTTATTTGCTGGCCAATGACGTGGCCAAGCTCAAGAACCCGGGCCAGGCTTTTTATAGCTGTATGCTGAATGAAACGGGTGGGGTAATAGATGACCTGATTACCTATTTTCTGGATGAGACCTTTTTCAGGGTGGTGGTGAATGCGGCCACGCATGACAAGGACATGGCGTGGATTACCTCGCAGGCGTGTGCCTTTGATGTCGTGGTTACTGAACGTCCTGAACTCGCCATGATCGCTGTGCAAGGTCCGGTGGCGCGTGAGGCTGTGTTGGCCTTGTTGCCGGCGGATGACGCGGCAGCGGCTGCTGAATTGAAGCCGTTCAGTGCAGGGCAATTTGGCGACCTGTTTATTGCCCGTACCGGGTATACCGGTGAAGACGGGTTCGAAATTTCATTGCATGCAGAATCGGCTGTCAAACTATGGGATCAACTACAGGCTGCCGGTGTAGCCCCCTGTGGTCTGGGTGCGCGGGATACCCTGCGTCTCGAAGCCGGTATGAATTTGTATGGCCAGGATATGGATGAGAGTGTGACGCCCCTGGAATCGGCGCTGGCCTGGACAGTGGCTCTGAAGGATGAGCGGGCTTTTGTCGGCAGAGATGCTCTGAAGGAGCAAAAGGTACGCGGTGTTGAGAGCAAGCTGGTTGGTCTTGTTTTGCAGGGACGTGGCGTATTGCGGCCTGGACAGCGTATCCTTACCGACGCCGGGGATGGTGTGACGACCTCAGGGAGTTTTTCACCCACTCTTAAAAAGGCCATCGCGTTCGCACGTATCCCCAAAAACGCAACTCAAGGCTGCCAGGTGGAGATCCGGGGCAAGTTACTGGATTGCAGCATTGTTCGACCGCCATTTGCTCGCAACGGAACGGTTTGCGAAGGGATCATTTAGCGGCTAGAATTCCTCAATCAATCGAAATGTATAAGACAATCTGAACCAAAAGGCAGAATACTATGAGCAATATTCCATCTCATCTGCGGTATACGGAATCCCATGAATGGGTTAGCGCAGAGGCAAACGGCAACGCACGTATTGGTATTAGTGATCACGCTCAGGAAGCGCTTGGAGACCTGGTATTTGTTGAATTACCTGTCGTTGGTGATGAGATCAGCCAGGGTGACCAATGTGCGGTTGTCGAGTCGGTTAAAGCCGCCTCAGACATATATGCACCTGTTTCAGGTAAGGTGATCGCGATCAATGAAGAGCTCGATGAAGACCCGGCACTCATCAATGCCGATCCATATGGCGATGGCTGGTTATTCGAACTTGAACTCCATGACAGTGAAGAACTGGAAGGGCTCAAAGACGCAGAAGCTTACGCGTTAACGCTGGAAGATTAAAACCCAACCAGTTAATCGCTATCGGTCAGTATCTGGCACGCCTGCGCGTAATTCTTAACCGTTGCTTCTATGATGGCAGGTGGCAGCTTCGGACCGGGAGCCTGTTTGTTCCAATCCAGGGTTTCGAGGTAATCACGTACAAATTGCTTGTCGTAGCTGGGTGGGCTGGTGCCCGGTTGCCAGCTGTCTTTGGGCCAGAACCGCGAAGAATCAGGTGTCAGCACCTCGTCCATCAGGTATAACTTTCCGGTGTCATCCAGACCAAACTCAAACTTGGTATCTGCGATGATAATACCGCGCTCCAGCGCGTGTTGGCTGGCAAACTCATATATTTTAATACTCGCATCCCTGACCTGGCCTGCCAGGTCTTCACCAATCAGTTTGACGACGGCCTCATAGCTAACATTTTCATCATGGTCGCCGGCGGCAGCCTTGGTCGAGGGTGTAAACAGCACTTCGGGTAACTTGTCTGCCTGTTGCAAGCCCGGTGGCAGTTCAATTCCGCAAACAGCACCGGTTTGCTGATAGTCTTTCCAGCCAGAGCCAATCAAATATCCACGTACGATAGCCTCTACGGGTAGTGGACTAAGCCGGCGTACGATAACAGCCCGGTCTTCCAGCAGTGCAACCAGTTGAGGGTCGCCAAAAACATCCCCGACGGAGACACCGGTTAAGTGGTTATCGATGATGTCGCCGGTTTTTTCAAACCAGAAGTTTGAAATCTGGGTTAACAAAGCTCCCTTGCCGGGAACCGGGTCAGGTAGCACGACATCAAAGGCAGACAAACGATCGGAGGCGACGATAAGCATGTAGCTTTCATCGAGTGCGAAACTGTCACGTACCTTGCCCTGGTGAATCAACGGCAGGGAGTCGAGCATGTCGGTTGAATAAGCTTTTGACCGGGTATCGGACACCTTTTTTCCTTTTTAACTGGGACGGGCTAAACTGCAATTATATACTTGCCGGTGCATTGCATCGAATTATTGGTGGAACCCGTCAGTGATTGTGATGTAAATAAATGTACCCATATACATTCACTTGGGTTCAGGTCTGAACAGGGAAATACTTTTGGCGAATAACACTGGTTTCAAAATACCCGGCCACTGGTGGGGAAAGCTGTTTGGCGGCATCATCGGTCTGATGCGTGGTGGTCTGGTCGGCCTGCTACTTGGTGCGTTTATTGGTCACATGGTTGACCGGTTCCTGGCAGGGCTCGGTGGTGCCAAACGTATCCGGGATTCGTTTTTCAGTGCGTTATTTTCAACCCTTGGCCACATTAGCAAGTCGGACGGGCGTGTCACAAAAGCTGAGATCGCCGCTGCAGAGCAACTGATGCGCCGATTACAACTGACCGAGAGCGAAAGGCAACACGCAATCCGGTTTTTTCAGCAGGGCAAGGAACAGGATTTTGATCTCGAGGCCACGCTGAAGGATTTCGCCAGGAACTCCATGCTTCGACATGAGTTGCGTATCATGTTTGTTGAGTTACTGCTGGAAACTGCAGTGGCCGATGGCACGCTGGCGGCTGCGGAACAGGTAGTCCTGGTGCGTGCATGCACCGTACTGCATATTCCTGCCAATGTGTTTTCCGCCATGTTGCGCGCACGACAGGCGGGTGGAGGATCTGCACAGGGCAACTACCAACAAGTACCCGCAGGAGAATCCTTACAACAGTCCTATGACTCACTGGGCTTAAAGGAAGACGCCAGTGTGCAGGAAATAAAAAGAGCTTACCGCAAGTTGGTATCCCAGTATCATCCCGATAAACTGGTGTCACAGGGCTTGCCCGACGAAATGATGGAAATGTCGAAAAAAAGAGTGCGCGAAATTAACGCCGCTTATGACAAAATAAAGGCGTCAAAAGGTATAAAGTAAGTACAGGGAATCCCTGGTCTACTCAGGGATCCCATAACACACTGGAGACTATCATGAAGCAGAGCAGTGTTATTTCACCTTCTATTCTTTCAGCCGATTTCGCCCGCCTGGGTGAAGATACCCGGGCCGTACTAGATGCGGGGGCTGACTGGGTTCATTTCGATGTGATGGACAATCATTTCGTGCCGAACCTGACCATTGGCCCGATGGTGTGCAAGGCCTTACGCAAATACGGCATTACAGCCCCGATTGACGTTCACCTGATGGTACAACCGGTAGATGACCTGGTGGTTCAGTTCGCGGATGCCGGTGCCAGCATGATCACTTTTCATCCTGAAGCCAGTATCCACGTGGATAGAACCATCAGCCTGATCAAGGAGAGTGGCTGTCAGGCCGGCCTGGTGTTTAATCCGACCACACCCCTAAGTGTATTGGATTGGGCCCTTGAGCAGCTTGATATGGTCTTGTTAATGTCGGTGAACCCCGGTTTTGGTGGTCAAAGTTTCATTCCTTATGTGATGAGAAAAATCACTCGCGTCAGGGAATTGATTGACGCCTCAGGTCATGATATCCGGCTGGAGATTGATGGTGGTGTGACGGTGGATAATATCGGCAGCATCGCCAAGGCCGGTGTTGATACCTTTGTATCCGGCTCGGCAATTTTTGGCACGGATGATTATGCCGAAACGATTGCCGGCATGCGGAAAAGTATCGCCGGGTAGTTGTAGGGTGCGTAACTTGTTACGCACGGGTTAACCCCAATAAAACGTGCGTTG
>CBDTVF010000129.1:0-8241 GCA_965363775.1 uncultured Gammaproteobacteria bacterium | reverse complement strand
CCATCGGTTGCCTACACCGATCCTGAGATTGCCTGGGCCGGTCTGACAGAAACAGAAGCCAAAGAACAGGGCATCGATTACAAGTTGGGCAAATTCCCCTGGGCTGCAAGTGGCAGGGCACTGGGAAACGGGCGTACTGAGGGCTCAACCAAGTTATTATTTGATCCGGAAACACACAGGGTCATCGGCGCCGGTATCGTCGGCCCGCATGCCGGTGATCTGATCGCAGAGTGCGTATTGGCAATCGAAATGGGTTGTGAAGCCGGGGATATCGGTCTTTCCATCCACCCGCACCCGACACTTTCAGAAACCATTGCGATGTCGGCGGAAGTGTTTGAAGGAACCATTACCGACCTTTATATTCCCAGGCGAAAATAGTACCCGGGCTAAACAAAAATGGAAACCACCAGTTCTGTTGGGCAGGCGTGTTTTGGCTCAATAATGTCAAATAAGTTATTGCAAATTAATTAGGAAACGCTTAGATTCACTTTTCGGAATTTGATTTGTCTTTACAGTGATATTAAGAGCATTATGTTTGCAGGCAATAAACCATCCACCAGCCGTTTTATCCGACGACCACGACGTCCTGGGTTTCACCATGCCGGCTGGGTTGCCATATAAACTGAGAAAGACGCGATGAATAAGTAAAAACCCAGCCAACGGCTGGGTTTTTTTGTTTAGACGGGTGTGATCCCGTGGGAAATTGGAGATTTGAAGTGAAACATTTTTTGACCACAAGCGATTGGTCTGTAGAAGAACTGGAGTCCCTGCTGCGTTTGGCCGGGGAGTTAAAGCAAAACCCGATGAATTCCAGTTTAAAGGGACGCTCCATCGCCTTGCTGTTCCTGAATCCGTCGATGCGTACACGTACTTCTTTCGATCTGGGTATGCAGCAACTGGGTGGTATTGCCATCGTACTGCAACCGGGTAAGGATGCCTGGGGCCTGGAATTCGACACCGGCGCCATCATGGAAGGTGATGCCGAAGAACACATTGCCGAGGCTGCGGGTGTTCTGTCACGCTACTGCGACCTGATCGGGATACGCGCGTTCCCCACTTTTGTAGACTGGTCAAAAGACCGTGAGGACAACGTGATCAAATCCCTGGCCCGGTATTCATCGGTGCCGGTTATCAATATGGAAACCATTGTGCACCCTTGCCAGGAACTGGCCATGATGCTGGCGCTGAAGGAAAGAATAGGTACAGTCGCCAAACGCAAAATGGTACTGACATGGACCTGGCACCCACGACCTTTGAACACGGCGGTGGCCAATTCAGCCCTGCTGATGGGTACCAAGTTCGGTATGGATGTAACCCTGTTGTGCCCCGAACCGGATTACCTTCTTGATCCGCAGTTCATGGATACAGCATATGACAACGCAAAGGCCAGCGGTGGCTCACTTGAGGTCAGTCACGATATTGAAGCGGCCTATGACGGGGCAGATTTTGTCTACGCAAAAAGCTGGGGTGCCTTGCCTTACTATGGCAGACCGGAGGAAGAATACGAACTACGTAAGAACTACCGGCATTTCATCGTCAATGAAGAAAAAATGGCGCTGACCAATAATGGTCTGTTCAGTCACTGTCTACCGTTGCGACGAAACGTAAAAGCCACTGATGGCGTGATGGATGCGCCATATTGCCTGGCTTTGGACGAGGCAGAGAACCGTTTACATGTACAAAAAGCACTCATGATGAATTTGCTCGGAGCAGATCAATGAATACTGACAAAAAATCACCCATCGTACTCGCGTTTTCCGGTGGCCTGGATACCAGTTATTGTGTACTGGAGTTAAACGCACAGGGCTTCGAAGTACACACTGTATTTGTCGATACGGGTGGCCTCAGCAAAGAAGAGGTTGATTGGATCGAGGAACGTGCACTCTCACTGGGTGCACACAAACACCACCTGGTAGATGCCAGCCAGTTGATCTGGGATGAATTCGTAGTGCCCCTGGTGTGGAGCCACTCAAGAATGTTGGGTGAATACCCGTTGTTGTGCTCTGACCGCTACCTGATCGTCAGGTTGAGCCTGGAGTTATGTGATGAGCTGGGTACCCGGCACTTTGCACATGGTTGCACCGGTATGGGTAATGACCAGATGCGTTTTGATCAAACAGTCCGCAGTCTCGGTGACTATGATATCCATGCACCGGTCAGGGATTTACAGAAGGAACCTGGCAATATTCGGGATATAGAGATAGATATTCTGAAAAATGCCGGTGTGTCCATACCTGAGAAAACCGGAAAGTACTCAATTAACGAAAACCTGCTGGGTGTGACAACTTCCGGCAGTGAGGTTGACGAGTTTCAATCACCCGGCGCAGAAACCTGGCAGTTGAGCCGGCCAAGGGATGAATGGCCAACGGCACCGCTACGGGTTTCCATTCGCTTTGAAAAAGGCACGGCAGTTGCGCTCAACGGTGAGGAAATGGCGGGGCCGGATATAATCAAAAAGTTGAATGCTGATTTTGGCCAATATGGTGTTGGCCGACATATCTATACCGGTGATGTCACTATCGGTTTAAAGGGCAGAATTGTTTTTGAATGCCCCGGTATCGATGCCTTGTTGCTGGCCCATCAGGGACTGGAAGATTGCGTCAATACCCGTTTCCAGAATCATTTCCGTCACCAGGTTTCACATCGTTGGGCCGAGCTGGTGTATAGCGGATTCTTCTACGAGCCACACAAGAAGGATCTTGAGGCCTACCTGGCCAGTTCACAGTCGTTTGTGACCGGAACCGTGACACTGGAATCAACCGGCGGGTCCATGCATGCGGTCGCCATCGAATCTGACTTTATCGTTCAGGATCCAGACGCCGTATACGCTCAAAGCTGTAACTGGTCACCTTCCGAGGCAGAAGGGTTTATCAAATTGAGCGGTCAGAGCTCAGTCACAGCGATGCGGGTCAGGGAAAAAACATAATGGACCTGGACGGTGTGCTGAAACATCTCGAGAGCCTGGTCGCTTTCGATACACAAAACCCACCACGGTCAATGACTGCTGACGATCCGATATTCGGCTGGATCAGTGATGTTCTGGGTCCGGGCTTTGATATCGAATTGACCGACCATGGATTGGGTCGGATCAGCATGCTGGCGGTACGTGGAAAGCCATCATTGTTATTCAATGTTCACCTGGATACCGTGCCGGTCATCGAAGGTTCGCGTTTTCCTGCACTTGAAATGACCCTGGACAATAACAGGGTATACGGTCGTGGCAGCTGCGATATCAAGGGTGCAGCGGCCTGTCTGCTGGAAGTCGCAGAGGCAACCGATGGACCCATGGCCCTGTTATTTACCACGGATGAAGAGGGCGCCAGTGGCGTTTGCGTGGCTGAATTTGTTCGCTCTGAACAAAGCAGGGCCTTTAAACAGGTGGTCGTGGCCGAGCCAACAGATTGTCTGGCCGTATTGAGTCACCGTGGTTACCTTTCGGTCAAAGGTCAATTCTCAGGGGTGTCCGGTCACTCGTCAGAAGCACGCGCTTTACAGGATAATGCCCTGCATAAACTTTCTGCCTGGGTGGCAGCGGCTGTGGGTCAGGCTGGACAAATGGAGATTGATGGACGCAGACCCTGTTTCAATGTGGGTGAGGTGCATGGCGGTATCAAATCGAATGTTATTGCTGACCAGGCAAATCTGCACTGGAGCGCACGTTTATCACCGGGCGATAGCAATGAAGACTTTCTGAATTCGATGACGGCACTCGATACCAGTGATTCATCATCCTGGCACGTACCATTTTCCGGGCCACCATTGCCCACCGGGGGCAGGGATATTTCTCAGGCGCTGGCTTTTGTTGAACGGCATGCCCTGAAGTCCGGTCCGGCAGTCAGTTTTTGGACCGAAGCGTCATTATTTGCACAAGCCGGGATACCGGCCATCGTGCTGGGACCGGGCAATATTGCCCAGGCACATGTCCTGGATGAATGGGTGAGCCTGGAACAATTAGAGCTGGCCCTTGGAATTTACACCAACTTAGGAGCCTGTCGGGGTTAACATGATCTACTGCGAAAAAGCCGAGTTTGGCCAGATTCCCCGCTCTTTTTCGTTAAATAGCGGTGCTATTCGCCTCAAAAGATCGAAAAATCTGACTCAAATCGGCTTTCCCTCGCTACGATCGGTCAAACCCGACAGGCTCCTAATAAAAAAATTGGAAGATAGCAATGCCTGATGTACGTCAAATAGTCCACGAATTACTCGCACAGCTTGGTTCAAGCAGAGAAGCGCAGCAGTACCTGAAAGAGTTTTCCGGTACCAATCAGGCGCGTTTTGCAGTCGTGAAAGTGGGCGGTGGCATATTACGCGATCACCTGGATGAGTTAACTTCGGCGCTGGCCTTTTTACACAGGCTGGGGTTGATACCGGTGGTGCTGCACGGTGCTGGTCCGCAGTTGGACCAGGCGCTGGCGGATGCCGGTATTGAGACCGTGCGTCGTGATGGTTTACGGGTAACGACTAACGAGGTTATGTCGGTGGCGCGTCCGTTGATTTACAAGGAGAATTTGCGCCTGGTTGAAGCACTTGAAGAACGGGGTATCCGGGCGAGGGGGATTCAGCATGGTGTATTTCTAAGCCGTTTTCTTGACCAGGAAAACCTGGGCCTGGTGGGGGAGGTCGATAAGGTCGAGTTGCATTCGGTGGAAAGCGCAGTAAGAAGTGGCGCGGTACCGGTATTGACCTGCCTGGGTGAATCTCCTTCCGGCCAGGTGCTCAATATCAATGCTGATATTGCAACCCGTGAACTGGTGTGGAAATTGCGACCGCATAAGGTCATCTTTCTGTCGCCCACGGGCGGTTTGCTTGATCGTCAGGACCGGATTATTTCGGCTGTGAGTTTGACCAACGATTATGAGGCCTTGATGCAGCAACCCTGGGTGCATTCGGGTATGCGGCTGAAATTGCAACAGATCCACGAGATGCTGCAGCGCTTGCCGGACGATACCTCGGTATCTATCACCTCTGCGGCAAATTTAACCCGCGAGTTGTTTACTTATCGGGGCGCTGGCACGTTGGTCAGGAAAGGCGAGTCGATTAAGGTGTTCAAAAACCCCGATGCCGGGACGCTGGATATCGTCAAAAAATTGGTCGAACATTCATTTGAGCGAACCTTGCGTGACAATTGGTTTGAAAACCTGGATGACCCGCTTGTGCTGCTGTCGGAGACAGGTCGCGCTGCGGCAGTCATGACCACGGGTGTGGATGGTGTTCCCTATCTGGATAAGTTTGTTGTGACCTCAGCGGCACAGGGTGAAGGTCTCGGCGCTGCGATATGGCAGGTGGTCAGGGCCCGTTACCCGGCCCTGTACTGGCGATCGCGAAATACCAATCCGGTTACACCCTGGTACTTCCTGCAGGCGGATAGCAGTAACCGCTCCGGGCAATGGGTGGTGTTTACAATCGGGGTTGAAGGTGCATCGCAACGACAGTCTTGTGTGGAAGACTCATTATTGCGTGATTCGGGATGGGTTGAGGAATGAGCGCTCCGAGAATCATCAACCTGGTAGGTGGTCGGGGCTATACAGGTTCAGAGTTGTTGCATCTGATTGCCGGACACCCTCACATGGACCTGGGCATGGCCAGTTCACGTAGTCATGCCGGACAGAGTTTGAGTTCTACCTGTGATGGCTGGCCGGATGATGGCAGGGTATTTACACAATTGGAGCCGGCAGGCATATCTGGATACCCGGCTGACGCGTGGATTTTGGCCTTACCGAATGGATTGGCCGATCGATGGGTTGAAGCGATCCGTGCTGAGTTTCCCGATAGTGTCATCCTGGATCTGAGCGCAGATTACCGCTTTGACCCGCAATGGACCTACGGATTACCTGAACGCTTCCGCGATCAGATTCGTCACACAAAGCTGATCGCAAACCCGGGTTGTTATGCCACGGGCTCACAATTGGGCCTGTTGCCATTGAAAGACCAGCTGGTGTCAGCACCCGTGATTTTTGGTGTTTCCGGGTTTAGTGGTGCAGGCAAGACACCATCGCCACGTAATGACCCCGATGTTTTACGGGATAACCTGATTCCATATGCTTTAAGTGGGCATATGCATGAAAAAGAAGTGACTCACCAGTTACAAACCGCTGTCAGGTTCATGCCGCATGTCGCTGCGTTTTTCCGTGGTATCTCCTTAACCATCGCATTCGAACTGGATAACACGGTTTCCGTTGAAGAGCTTGAGCAGGTTTTTCGGCAAGCATACACCGGTGAAGCCAGGATTAAGGTATCCGCGGAGATTCCACAGGTCAGCGCCGTCCAGAACACCCCTGATGTTCATATTGGTGGTTTTACCATCGACACAAGAGATCCCACTCAGGGGAGCCTGGTGGTTGTGCTGGATAATCTTCTCAAGGGTGCTGCATCCCAGGCCATGCAGAATTTGAATTTGGCCCTCGACTTGGAAGAATACTCAGGAATCGATCCATGAAAGATCTAATCTGGAAAAAAGACGGTAAAGGTGAAAGTGCAGACCCGGCGATTATGGCGTTTCTTGCCGGTGAAGATGTTGAGCTGGATAAAGAACTACTGTTATTCGATATCCAGGCCAGTGCGGCACATGTTAAAGGCCTTCAGCAAATTGATATTCTCAGTGTTGAGGAGTCCGGCAAATTGCTGGATGGTTTGCAAACGATCGAAAAAGATATTCTGAATGGTAGCAGGGAACTGGATAGCCATTTTGAGGACGGGCACTCGGCCATTGAGTCATGGCTGACAGAGATGCACGGTGATGTGGGCGGAAAGATTCATACCGGTCGTAGTCGCAATGACCAGGTCGCTGTTGCTTTGCGTCTTTACATGAAGGACAGGCTTCAATATCTGCAAGGCGTTTGTACGCAAATTGCTACTGTTCTGTTAAACAGAATCGAAACAGAGGGTGATCTGCCAATGGCCGGTTACACACATCTGCAGTCAGCGATGCCGTCTTCTGTAGGACTTTGGCTGGCGGGTCATGCCGAGGCATTTATTGACAATGCTGAGCTTGCTGCGCTGACTTACAGCTGGCTTGATGCGTCCCCGCTTGGAACCGCATCCGGTTTTGGTGTTAATTTAAACCTACCCAGGCAGGAAGTTTCAGATGAGTTAGGTTTTGCGCGTATGGTGGTCAATCCACAATATGCACAAAACAGCCGCGGCAAGATCGAGCTACAGGCCCTTTCCGTATTGTCAGCCTGCACGCTTGATCTCCGCAGGCTTGCCTGGGATCTGAGTCTATTTACGACCCATGAGTTTGGTTTCGTAAAACTACCGGCACAATACTGTACGGGTTCGAGCATCATGCCAAACAAGAATAACCCCGATACAATTGAGCTTCTGCGGGCAGTTCACGGTGTTGTACAGGGCGCTCAAACTGAACTTGCCTCAGTGCTTTCATTACCTTCTGGTTATCAGCGTGACTTACAGGCTACCAAGCCGCCCTTATTGCGTGCATTCAGAAAAGGTCTGCAGGCACTTGATCTGTTACCTGGCCTGCTATCGTCATTTGAATGGCAATCAGAAAAGATGCGTGAGTCGATTACGCCTGAAATGCTGGCAACTGATCGTGCCCAGGATATGGCAAGTAAAGGCATTCCATTTCGGGATGCGTATAAAATAGCCAACACGGGGGTAGATGAAATAAGCGATGAAGATGTTGCCCAGAGCCTTAAAAATCGCGTGTCTCCAGGGGGTTGCGGGCAGTTGGAGACAGGGCTGTTGGAAGCCAGGCTCAGTGCCTTTAAAAACTAATTTCAATAATTTTAAAAACAACTGTTGACACCAAGATTCATCGCCCTATAATGCGCCTTCGCTCGACGACAGATCGATTCTGAAACGAAAAGAAATGACGAAAATATGTTGACGGTTCTTTAAGACGTCATATATAATGGGCGGCCCGCTCCAGCACTGGGGTGGAGATTCTTGAAATAGAGTCTTCCGGTGCGGCGATGACCGAAAGGGAACGCTGCAGCGATATTGTGCTGGACTGATGAGCGAAATGCGATCAGTTGATCTATCGATCTTTAACAATGAACAGGTAACTTGTGTGGGCGCTCGCGTCATGGGTACAAGCCATGATAGAAGAGCGACCATGCACTAGATAAGTTTTATGCATATAAAATTGATTTGGAGCAGGGTTCAGCTTTAAGCTAAAACCATTAGATGGAAGAACAAGGTTTCGGCCTTGGTTGGAAATCGAAAACTTTAAACTGAAGAGTTTGATCCTGGCTCAGATTGAACGCTGGCGGCATGCTTAAC
>CBDTVF010000128.1:0-8276 GCA_965363775.1 uncultured Gammaproteobacteria bacterium | reverse complement strand
CCTGGCTGGCACGTGCTTGTGCCACGGTGTGCCGGCCAGAAAATCCCGACTGGAGGCGTCGGTAAGTTCATTCAGTGCAACGCCCAGTCGCCGGCTTTCGCCGCCAGCATTGGTGTAGTCGATACCGGTTCCGTTGGGCAATGAAATGTGCCCCGGTGACATCATGTCACTGATCTCGGCTATCACCTCCACGCTGGCGCGGCTTGTCGTCAGATGAAGCATATCGCCACTTTCACAGCCAAGCGCAGATGCGTCTTCAGGGCTAAGTCGCAAGGCGGCATAAAGCCCTTTCTTGTGCCATCCGGCATCGCGGATGATGGTATTACTGGTTTCGCTGCGGCGCTCTCCAGCTGACAGAATGAACGGGAATTCTTCGTTCTGCAACGGTAACTCCTGTTCAATCCTGAGCAGCTCTTGCAACATCTCGGGAATGGCCAGGTTGATGCGGTTTCCGGCTCGGCGGATTGCTGCCCAGGTCTCTTCATATGTACTGCGGGCATACATCACGCCTGAGGGAGAATTCAAGATCGCATTGAACAGGCGGTTGGCCGCCAGTGGTAACGGTCCACCAAATCCGGCCCGTTTTGCCTGCGTTGGAAAACTTTGCACATACATCAGGCTAAGCCCCCAGACGACTGAAGCCATTTCCATGCCTGCGGGTAGCGTGGGGCCCAGTGTTCGATAAAGGATGGGCGCCACGTACTTCATTAATTTTGGTTTCAGGGCCATCCTGGCGAGAAACACCATGCTGAACGCGGTCAGACCGGCTTTTGCGGCGATGCGCAACGCGCGGTAATCTCGATCACCGAGTTCTCCCGCTTCTTCCAGTAAACGTGCAGAGATCTCAGCTTCGTGCAAGGTACCGGGCAAGGACTCAAAAAGCGGCTGGCGAAGGTGAAAGACATTGTCCGGAAACTCGAGGTTGAAAAAAGTGGCCTCTGCCTTTTCGAACTGACTGGAGGCGGGTAGCACGTAATCTACCTGGCGGGCGGTTTCCGTCATGGCGACGTCTATGACCACGGAAAACTCCAGAGCCCGTATGGCTTTACGCATACGCTGGCTATCGGCCAGCGAGTGAACCGGGTTGCCACTCTGGATAATCATCGCGCGGTACCGGTCGGGGTGATCTGTGAGAATCTCTTCGGGAATTACGTTACAGGGAATCAGACCAGTGATGATCTTCGCACCCGCAACCGGGCTTACCCGTGCGACGCGGCTGCCACCACTTCCCACCTGGCCTTTGCTGGCCTTGCCCAGCGACAGGAAAGGCACAAATGGGTAGGCCGTGCCCGGTCGCCCGTAGTGCCCCGTGGTCAGCCAGACCAGGCGTTGCAGATAGCTTACCAGGGTCGAATGTACCGACATCTGCACACCCAGATCCTCGAAAAACGAAACGCTGTCTGCTTCAGCGATCCGCTTGGCAACTTCGAGTACCCGGTTTTTGTCAATTCCGCATATGTCAGAAAATTTGTCAATTTGAATGTTTTTCAGAACCGGGTAGATTTCATCGAATCCAGTGGTGTGATCAGCCAGCCATGCATGTCTGACCCAGTCTTTTTGCACCAGTGTTGCGGCCAACGCGGCCATCAACCAGGCGTCGGTGCCAGGCTTGACGGCGAGGTGAATGTCAGCCTTCTGGGCGGTTTCGCTGCGGCGGGGATCAATCACGATGAGACAGCGCTTTGGGTCCCTGGCCAGTTCACCAATGACGACCCTGGCACGTGCAAAGCCGTGGGATTGCCAGGGGTTCTTGCCCAGGAATACGCCCACTTCGCAATTTTCGAAGTCACCATGTACTCCTGCCCCAAACATTTTTCCAGCCACCCAGAATTCACCCGTTTTTTCCTGCGCCAGGGCATTGGAGCGGTACTTCACACCCAGGCTCTTCAGCCAGGCCTCGATATAGGCACCACCCAGGTGATTGCCTTGCCCACCACCGCCGTAATAAAGGATTTTGTCGCCGCCGAACGTGTCACGTACGGCATTCATTCGAGCTGATATTTCCCGGATCGCAGTATTCCAGTCAACGGCTTCGTATTCGCCTGTAGCCGTCCGGCGCATCGGTGAGGTCAGCCGGTCGGCTCCGTTCTGGTAATAATCCAGTCGTTGGGCTTTCTCACAGACATAGCCCTTTGAAACCGGGTGCTGTTTGTCCCCGAGGATTCGGGAGAAGTGGCGTTGCCCGTCTGTTTTGACTTTAAGGCCGCAGTTGATGGAGCAGAGGATGCAGGCGGTGCGTTTCCAACTCTCTTCCGCCTCTGTAACTTTTGTGCGATTCATGCTTGGCTCACCCGATTCAATTTCTGACTTGGATTATAGGCATGTTAGTACATAAAATGTGGTGGAAGACTCCACTTATCGCGGACCGCTCTCATGCTGGGGCTATAGGGTGAGCTTTGTCCCACCCAGAGCCGTAAAACGATAGCAGTCGCCCAAATGGTCATTGACAAGACCTGCCGCCTGCATAAAAGCATAACAAATGGTGCTGCCGACAAAAGTAAAACCACGCTTTTTCAGATCTTTTGCCATAGCGTCTGAAACGGGGGTGTTGGCTGGTATGTCACGCTGGGATTGCCAGTTGTTCTGGATGGTTTCACCATTGACGAAATCCCATAAATAGCTGTCCAGATTCAGACCCTGCTCAAGCAAGGCCAGGTAGGCCCGTGCGTTCTTTACGAAGCCATTCACCTTGAGCCTGTTACGTACAATACCGGCGTCGCCAAGCAGGTCGGCAATTTTTGCTTCATCGTAACGCGCAATTTTGTACGCATCGAACTGATCGAAAACCAGTCGGTAATGTTCACGCTTGCGGAGTATGGTGATCCAGCTTAAACCCGCCTGTGCACCTTCCAGACAGAGGAATTCGAACAGATCCCGCTCATCATGCACCGGTACGCCCCACTCGTGGTCGTGGTATGCCTGGTACAAGGGATCTTCACCACACCACCAGCATCGCTTGTTTTTGTTTGTTGTTACCGGTTGTTGAGCCATTGTGTTTTTCCTGATCCTTGAACGGGCTTAAAAATATACGATACCGGTAATACCATAAACCCTGGGTTCACCCAATTGATAGTAAGCTTCGGTTTCATAGAGTTTACGGGGATCGTTTCCAAAACCGCCAAAGCCACGGGTCTGGACATCTTTGTCCGTCAGGTTTCGTCCCCAAAATGCGAGACTCCAGCGCTCGGTTTCATAGGCCAAACGCATATTCAAGAGCGTGTAGCCAGCCAGCTTCTCATTGTGGTTAGCAGAGGCATAGGCTGAGCTTTTGCCCTCGATATCCACTTGTGCAAACCAGTTTTGGGCAAAAAAGAACTGTGCCCCGAGTGCGTACTGGGTTTCCGGTGCATGGGCCTGGGCACGGCCACTCATGTCGTAGGGAATGCCGTTCTCAAGATCGGCCTCCGTGTGCGAATAGCTCAGGTAGTCTTTGTATTCGGTGTCCAGAAAACCCAGGCTACCGAACAGGTTAATGTTATCCGAAGCCTGCCAGTTACCCTCAATTTCCAGGCCCTTGTTAATACCACCAGCGGCGTTCTGCAGACTGTCAATAAAGTTACAGGGGCAGGCCGAGGATGATGGATCCATCGGTATCACGATAGATTGCTTGACCTGCATATCATCCCGGTCCTGGTAAAACAGTGCTGCACTTAGTATCAGCGTGTCCTTCAGCCAACTTCCCTTCAGGCCAATCTCGTAGTTCCACATGGTCTCTGAACCAAATACAAGGTTTTCTGGTGGTATGAAAATTCCTTCTTCTTCGAATTCAGGAATTTTGCTTGCCAGCGCGGAATTGTATCCGCCGGCCTTGTATCCGCGTGATACCAGCCCGTAGAGCAGGGTACCGGAATCGGTCTGGTACTCAAGGGCCGTCTTTCCACCCCAAAAACTTTCGTCATCCGAGGAGTGACTATCACCCTCGACGTTGTCGTCATAATCCCAGTCACGGGATTCATAACGAAGCCCTGCCACGAATGTCCAGGCCTGGCCAAATGGCAGGTCCATTTGGCCATAAGTCGCCAGGTTTTTGGTGTCGTATTGACTGTTAAAATCGCCGAAACTGCTGTAGGTGTATTCACGCAGCAATGACTGGTCCTGGTCACGGTAATAAATCCCCGCCACCCAGGCGGCCTCTTCGGCGCCACTGTTGGATACGAACCGGATGTCGGCCGTGGTGTTACGGTTGTTGCGGACATAATTATCCGTTGACGAGTACCACCAGTCGAAGCCCCAGATATCGGAATCACAGTCGGTACCATCACAGATTCCAGTGTGGCTCCAGTCTTCATCGTAGCCGTATTCGGTATCTGCATCCACGCGGCTCAGCAGCGCTTCAAGTGTCAGTGAATCGTTGATCTGCCAGCTGGAATCGAGGGCTGCTGCCAGGCTTTTCAGCTTGTCATGACCGGGTTCATCAGAGTAAGTATCACGATTGTTATCTAGTGAAAAGGCGTCATAACCGTTGTTCACATCGCTATACAACATGGTGAAATCCAGTGAAAAATCATTATTGACCTGCCAGTTGAATTTTCCACGTGTGGTGAATTCACTAATTTCATTAGTTGGGCGACCGAGGAATATATTGTCGATATAGCCATCGGTTTTGTTGCTCTGCACGGCCAGGCGGAACCCGGTATTTTGTGAAAGCGGACCACCCACAGCAGCGGTCGCGGTGAGACGGTCATAATTACCGATGGTCAGATCAGCACGCCCATTCAAATCATCACCCGGGCTGTTCGAGACCATGTTGATCAATCCGGCCAAAGCGTTGGCACCGAACAGGGTTCCCTGCGGTCCACGCAGAATTTCGACCTGTTGAATATCCAGTGTACTGGCGGCACCACCGATACCGGTGAAATCCATGCCATCAATGATCAGGCCAACTGAGGGGTTGATCGGCTCGACAAACTGGCTGCGTTCCCCGATACCACGAATTTGAATAAATCGTCCACGCGATGCGCCCGATGACAGATTTACATTCGGGGCAAGGTTGAGTAACTGTTCCAGATGTACAGCATCACGCCGGTCAATCGCTTGCTGGTCAAAAACAGTGATGCTGGTGGGGAGTTCCAAGGCTGTTACCGGACGGTATTCGGCCGTCACGATGACTTCTTCGAGGGTTGAATCATCGGCCCACGTGAATGGCACAAACGCAATTGTGCCGAGGCTGGCAAGTGCGATAGCTAGAGCTTTCATCGGAACTCCGGTCTGTTATTTATCCGGAGTCAGGCGAGGAGGAGTTATGAAAATACCCATCCCTACGCCGGTACTAACCGGATCAGGTTCAAAGGGTTCGCAAAAAGCGTCTCAGGACCGGCAAGCATAATGCTGCAAAATGCTGCGGGGCCACCCCAGGTCTGGGCGGGATTGTACAGGAAAGGCAATACCAGTGTTACTGCACGATCTACTTTTTCATCAAGTTGTGGTCTCTCAAACCCACCCTGATTGTTGGTATCAATGCTGAAAACTTTGGGGCATTCTAATAACCTCAGAGCAAATATCGAAAACTTGGTCTGAGGAGTACTCCAGAAATCAATGGACGAGAGTAATTGATATGCAACAGTCAAATTCAGGCAAAAATATGTGGAATGAACGTTACAGCAAACCGGGGTTTTCTTATGGAAAAGAGCCCAATGACTTTCTGGTCTCGGAGTCTAAAAAAATACCAAGGGGAAAAGTACTATGCCTGGCCGAAGGGGAAGGCCGGAATGCAGTATTCCTTGCCCAACAGGGTTACCAGGTAACGGCTGTTGACCAATCTTCAGTTGGTTTGGAAAAGACCCGGATACTAGCCATGGAAAAGGGGGTAGAAGTCCGGACTGTCGAAGCAGATTTGCAAGATTTTGAGATAGAAAAAGATGCCTGGGATGGCATCGTATCGATATTTGCACATGTGCCACCCAGCATACGCAAACCTATTCATGAACAAGTTGTCGATGGATTAAAGTCCGGAGGCATTTTCATATTGGAAGCCTTTACCATTGAGCAGCTTGATATGGATAGTGTTGGCGGGCCTCCTGCTTCCCAGCCAGGTTTGTTCATGTCCATGCTTGAGCTTCGTCAAGAGTTGACTGGATTGGAATTTGATATTGCTCGGGAAGTTAAACGAGCAATGAAAAATGGCAAGCATCATTCTGGAATGGGTGCTGTCGTTCAAATAATCGCTATTAAATGAACTGTCATATTTTCAGCTAGTTTTGAACAATGACTGAGTAGCCATTAACTACGTCCTGATGCCGGCCAATGCACTTGTCCGGGTGTTGGGGCTTTTCCGGGGCAGGAAACTGAAATAGCCGCTTCAAAACTGAGCATCAGATGACACAGATCAATGCGTTGAACTGGTTAAAACTTAAACTTTGAGAAACACATTCAGGAGAGTGCTTTGGACCTTTGGATTGATCTTTTTACAGACCCTGTAGCTATTTTTTCAGCAGTTGGATTCGCCATTATGCTAGGAATTGGTGGCTTTTTTCTCTGGTTCTTTTTGACCAAATCGAAAGACTCGAACAAAAAATAGCACGCTAGAGTGACGAGCCTCTTTCCTGTACATGGGTCTTCTCGAACACGGCCTGGCATGGACGGCATCGTTTTGCGGTTGGATACAAATGACAGGGTCGAAAGCAGGATCTCAAAGGCCGATTTGCCTTGTCCTCGCTTTCAGAACCAAGGTCTTCCTGTCACTCGAAAACGAAGTTTTCCTGTCTTTAAAAATGGACGTTTTCCCTTCATTCAGAACTGAAGATTTCTTTTCTGACTGAATTTTCAGATAAATTTCTTCGCGATGCACCTTTACCTCGGGCGGTGCATCAATACCCACACGGATCTGGTTCCCCTTGACAGCCAATATAGTAACTGTCACGTTCTCCCCAATTATGAGTTTTTCTCCTATCCGTCTGGTAAGTATTAACATGTCTATTCCCTTCCTTGGTTTCTGTTCTTTATGTAGATGCAAGAATCGCGCCGAAATTCGGAGCTAAAAACAAAGTATTAAAATACAAATAGATATACCGTATGTGTGCAAATTAATTCGAATTTGTTGATTCAGGTTGTCCAATTACGTCAGAAAAGATGACCATAAGTGTCATTCAGCAATAGTGAACCCAGGAGTCCATGGCGTGGGAATAATCTGCATGGTATGCCGGACACAATGTTGTGGGATGACACAAATGGTCATTATTACTGACGTTTCAAGACATGTTTGATGAGTTTTAGTGACAGATAATGCGCCATGAAAACACAAAACATTGAATATAAAAGAAAAAATATTCAATATTCTATTTGGCACATTTATTGCATTTAAATGATTGTGACAAAAAAAGATGGGTCAGCCTCCTAGGATAAAGCAGTACATGGTTCAGGATTCATATTGGTCATAAGTCCAGGTCAGGGAGGGTACCAAAACCAGCTACGGTACCTTACATTGAAAATTTGATACACCAGGAAGGTACATATGTTAAAACTCAAACCAGAGGTAAAAGAAAAAAGACTCCTGCTGGGAGACTATGTGACCGTTCATGTGTCAGGTATTGAAGAAATCAGATCTCAATTGAATACAACGTACGACATTCGTTTTCGACGTAAAGTATTCTTGAAACGTAGTGAGAGAGCGCGGCCTGAGTTGAACGATGTTAAGAAAAATTGCGGGGCTTTGATTAACGTTGGTTACAGGCAAAGTGAAATCCTGAAAGATTCCTGCTTGATAAGAAAGGCAAGCTAACGGCAATTCACACGGATCGAATACCGATTCGGTCCGGCATACATCAAGTGCACCACAGGCTGTGGTGCACTGGGAATATTCCCACCAGACTTTTCATGCAAGTGCGGTATTGACAATTTCGCGGGCTTCGGCCTGGATCTGTCTTAGGTGTTCTTCGCCCTTAAAGCTTTCGGCGTAGATTTTGTAGATATCTTCAGTTCCGGACGGCCGGGCGGCAAACCAGCCATTTTCGGTGCACACCTTGAGACCACCAATAGCCGCTCCATTGGCGGGGGCATGCGTCAGTTTGGCAGTAATGGTTTCGCCTGCCAGTGTTTCAGCACTCACCTGGTCTGGTGAGAGGGCGGCCAGCATGGCTTTTTCTTCACGGTTGGCCGGGGCATCGACGCGGGCATAAACCGGGTTGCCGAACCGGGCAACGAGATCCTGGTAATGCTCGCCCGGATCCTTGCCGGTGACGGCCAGAATTTCGCAGGCCAGCAGGCAGAGGATGATGCCATCCTTGTCCGTGCTCCATACCGTACCGTCTTTTCTCAGGAACGAAGCGCCGGCAGACTCT
>CBDTVF010000127.1:0-8324 GCA_965363775.1 uncultured Gammaproteobacteria bacterium | reverse complement strand
GTTTCATCGGGCAGGGTGAAGCGGGTTAACTCACCGGTCACGTAATTCATGCGTCCTATAAATGCTTGCCGGTTACCTGCAATCCACACGGAGCCATCCCCATCCAGGATCAGGTTGTGCGGTCCGGTCCCGGGTGGCAGATCCTTGCGTCTGAACTGCTGGGTTTCCGGATCAAAGCGTGCGGCGTAATCGCCACCCTGGCCAACCAGCCAGATAACCCCGTTGGGTGCCACATCAGGGTCACGGGGCCGGCTGTCTTTCCATGGTACCGGCCATTCTGTAATCTCCAACTGAAGCGGGTCTTCGATAATAGGATTGATGATGGTTTCAGCTTGTCCGTCCACAGCTGTCTGCGCCGGTGCTTGTGATGGTACCTGGGCCATGGTAGTGACAGTAAAAAACGTCAGCAGAGATATCAGTGCATATTTATACATTGCATACACCTGTGATTGATTTTGCGGCATTGAAACAACGGTGTTCATTCATAGGGAAACCTTAGCGCACAAACGGCAATAACGCAGCTATTGTTTGCAAAAGCACGTCGGGGGTTATAATGCCGGTTCTCATGGCGCCGTTCGCCATGACCCAATACAGAGAATATTATGATTGTTGAAAAAGATAAGGTCGTCAGTTTCCATTACACGCTTAAAAATGCAGACGGTGAGCAGATGGAAACCTCACG
The DNA here is from genome assembly GCA_965363775.1 of uncultured Gammaproteobacteria bacterium. GTDB lineage: Bacteria > Pseudomonadota > Gammaproteobacteria > Xanthomonadales > SZUA-36 > SZUA-36. The sequence goes on along the minus strand of CBDTVF010000127.1, from coordinate 7,642 downwards.
TGAAACCGATCCCATGACCTATCTGCATGGGGCGAATAACATCATCGTCGGGCTTGAAAAGGCCATGGACGGACATTCAATCGAGGATGAGTTCGTGGTAACTGTGGAACCCGAAGAGGGTTACGGCATCCGCAATGAAAAAAATGTTCAGCGGGTTCCTCTTAAACGTCTGAAAGGTGTCGGCAAAATCTCAGTTGGCCAGGTTTTGAATTTGAAGACCAATAAGGGCCAGGTACAGGTGACGGTACTGAAAGTCGGACGTTTTAATGTTGATGTGGATGGCAATCATCCCCTGGCTGGTACGCCGCTGACATTTGAAGTCGAGATTATGGACATCCGCGATGCCTCTGAAGAGGAACAGGAACACCGCCATGTGCATGGACCGGGTGGGCATCAGCATTAAAAGCGGGTATATGCACGGGTTGGACTGAATAAATTGGTAAATCGTGGGTAACAAGTTACCCACCCTACAAGGGCAGTTATTTTAGCAACCAGGTGGTGTGTTTGATGCCACGACCTTGTCACCTGCCTTGTGCGCCATGGATATGAGGCTCATGATTAATACTATCCGGGAAGAGTTTTACGTAGTTTGAGCGGTTCGCACCGACCGCGCCATGTACTTTATTCAGTCTTCCTTGACGAAGGCGTGCTTGGGGGACAAGCAAGGTACCCGCGACCGGTGCGAGCGTGAAGGCTACCAACATTGGACCCAAAGTGAAAGCAGTTTCTAAATGCAAAAAATATGCATCAAAACATCACGCAAACAGACTCCCAAATGCTACGATCTTGTTACTGTTTATGACGATGATTATTCGATGAAAATTAATGACGCTCCTTACCGCTCGATCTGGCTGAATAAAAATGGCTGGGCCGCAGACATTATTGACCAGACCCGATTGCCGCATGAGTTTGTTATCAAGACTCTCACTGATATGCAGGAAGCTGCTGAAGCAATCAGTGTCATGCGGGTTCGGGGTGCACCACTCATTGGTGCAACCGCTGCTTATGGGATGGCTCTTGCGATGCGCGAAGACGCGGGTGATGGAAACCTGGACAAAGCGGCTGAAACGCTGCTTGCCACGCGACCCACAGCGGTGAACCTGCGCTGGGCACTGGCCAGGATGAAACAGGTGCTCGCGGTATTACCTGCTACGGACAGGGTTGTACAGGCCTATGCACTGGCAGCTGAAATCTGCGATGAAGATGTTGCCATCAATCACGCAATTGGTCGTCATGCACTGGATGTTATCCGGGGCCTTTGGCAACAAAAACCAGCCGGATCGGAATCTTTCCACATCCTCACCCACTGTAATGCCGGTTGGTTAGCCACGGTCGATTGGGGTACGGCATTGTCTGCCATTTACCAGGCCTATGACGATGGTATACCGGTTCATGTCTGGGTGGATGAAACACGACCGCGTAACCAGGGTGCTGCTTTGACCGCATGGGAGTTACAGTCACATGGCATTCCACACGATGTCATCGTCGATAACGCGGGGGGGCACCTGATGCAACATGGGCAAGTCGATATGTGTATTGTGGGCACCGATCGCACCGCGCGCAACGGTGATGTCTGTAACAAGATCGGCACTTATTTAAAGGCGCTGGCGGCATTTGATAACGATGTGCCGTTCTATGTCGCATTACCCGGGCCGACCATTGACTGGCAGATGATGGACGGCGTCAATGGCATACCCATTGAGCAGAGGGATGGACATGAGGTGACCCATGTAGCCGGTAAAAATTCTGCCGGTCAGGTCGAGTCCGTACAGATTACTCCAGATGGGGTAAGTGCCTGCAACTACGCCTTTGATGTCACCCCGGCCCGGTTGGTTACCGGTCTTTTTACTGAGCGAGGTGTTTGTGAAGCCAGCGAGTCCGGCTTGCTGGGTCTTTATCCGGAACATGGGGATTAGGCTTGGGAACAGAACCGTACTCGTAGGGTGCGTAACTTGTTACGCACGGGTCGGGTTGAATAAACCATACTCGTAGGGTGCGTAACTTGTTACGCACGGGTCGGGTTGAATAAACCGTGCTCGTAGGGTGCGTAACTTGTTACGCACGGGTCGTAACTTGTTACGCACGGATATAACCAGGGAAAACGTGGGTAACAAGTTACCCACCCTACGGTAGACCGGCGACATGAATTAATTGAATCAGGCGCAGACGGCGCGAATTCGCTCCAGTGCATCTTCTGGGCTCAAGCGGTTGAGGTTGATGAGGAAGTTCCTGGCCGAGTGGTAGCTGATCATCAGGTAATCACGGTTTTCTGGAAACAATGTAACCCGGTAGGAGTTGATCAACAGGCTGGTGATCAAACGGGTTCTGATCAGGTCTGTGAGTAACTCCATTTCAACATGCTGTAATGGTCGCATTGAGTGATAACCGGCAATCATCGGTAATGCACCAGCAAGCGGATCATCATCAGAACTTAGCTGATAGGACAATGCAATGGCCAGGTCAATGATCAACGGTGACTTGACCATGTCTCCAAAATCTATAATGCCGCTAATGTCATCCGGCTGAGTCTTGCTCATCAATACATTGCCGGGGTTCATATCGCTGTGAATGACCTGGCTTCTCAATTTATCGAGTTTCGGTTTCACGTTTGAGACGAATTGATTCAGGGTTTGAGTGGCTAATTGTCTGAGCTCCGGTTCTTCGATATAAATCAGCAGATCACGCAGGGCCGCCGCGCGTTTCATATCCCACAATGAAGGTGGGTTGGATCCGGGATGTTCAAAGCCGTCAAGGGCCAATCCCAGTCGTGCCAACAAACGGCCCAGACGGTTAGCCAGATCTGCGTTCGCCTGCGCATCATGTAACACCATGCCGTCCACCCAGCTCAGGACGCGCACAAAATGCGTTTTGCCATCTTTCCGGACGCTGCAGTGTAATTGTCCCTCAAGGTCAGGGATAACCCGGGGCAAGGGTAATGAAGCATCGTGATCTTCTATGTAAAGAAGCGCATGGTTTTGAAAATCGATAACCTGCAATTGCTCCGCGTCATTGGAGATTTTAAGCGTATATCGTTTACCGTCGTGCGCATCCAGTCTGAAGTTCTGGTCCCTTTCGCTCACCAATGGATGAGCCGTGGTGTGGATACCATAGTGGTCGGCAGCGACAGACGCAGCCCCGGCCATGGAAAAAGCCGGTGGTGTGGTTGTCAGCATGTTTTGAATAATTGTTTGTCTGGAATCAGTATTCATGGGTACAGGGTAAATGAAATGTGGCTGATTTATCAGCCCCGACTTCTGTCACTAACCGAACATCTTGTTGTGTGTTATGTTTCCGTTGCCGCATAAAAAGGAGCGAGTAAATGGAAGGCAAAGTAATTTTCTCAGTTTTGACGGAGAATCATGAGGGTCCGATCGGTGAAGACTGGCGGTACTGGATTGAAGCCAAGGTATTCAACCAGGGCTTAAAGGGTGTGGGTACCATCAAGGTCGCCAAACACTCATTGCCTAGTGGCACTACCCAACAGCCACCGGGTCCGCCTGCACCGGTAGTGATCCCTGCAGGTGACTACAATAATGAAATTAAAGTCAAGCTGACACTGGAAGCCACCGAAGTTGATTTGTTCAGAAATGACGTCGGAAAAACAGATATCGACCTGTATTTAAAATGCCCCAAACCCGGTGAAAAGCCGAGGGCTCACGAAAAGGAGATCTCGGTTGGTGTGGTTGAGTCACCAGGAATCACCGGTGAAACATCCATCGTTACCCTGTTAATTCGGCTGGAACTATCCTGCGGTTAAAAGGAGTAAGATAAGCAGGTAAACTGGCTCTATGCAAATGCGTATGTAAGGAGTACTGCTATCATGAACAAACTTTTAAAGTGGATTTTGGCAAGTGTCGCCGTTGTTATTGTTCTTATTGTTATTGCCGGGGTCGTGCTTCCAATGGTTGTCGATCCCAACGATTACAAGGAAGAGATCAGCACTGCGGTTTTTGAAAAAACCGGTCGAGAACTGACCATCGGTGGCGAGATAAAGTGGACGGTGTTTCCATCCATCGGTCTTGATCTCAGTGAGGTAAAACTGGGCAACCGAAGCGGTTTTGGCGATAAACCGATGCTTGATATTGGCGACGTCGGCGTATCGGTGAAGTTGATGCCGCTGTTCAGCCGAAAGCTTGAAGTTGGTGAGGTAAGTCTCTCCGATGTGTCCGTCAATCTGCAACGAAAAGCCAATGGTCAGACAAATTGGGAAGACCTCAGCAGCGCTTCATCAGAGACTGAAACAACATCACCAGGAAGCATGGATTTGGGTTCTTTTGTCGTCTCCGGGGTCGAGATAAGCAATGCTAACGTTACCCTGGTGGATGTTGACCAGACCACAGAATTGAGAGAGTTTGGTTTGCAGGCGTCAAATATTAAATTGGGCCGGCCTTTCGATTTGAAAGGTGGTTTCTCAATGAACCTGCCGGAACAACAGTTAGCCGGTGATGTTAAGTTTGGCGGTCTTGTTCAGTCTGAGGCCAATGGAACACGTTATGGCGTCGAGCAGCTTGAACTTTCATTCATGGGTTTCAAGGGGCCGAGCGGGGATAACGTAGCCCTGGAATTGAACATCACTGCGAACGCAGACATTGACCTGGCAAACGACCAGGCAACGCTTTCAGATTTTGTTCTTCAGTTACACGACCTTGTTGTGGCTGGTGATCTCAATGTGACAACCGTTATGAACGACCCGGAATTTGCGGGTCAGCTCAAAGTGAATGAGTTCAATCCAAAATCGTTGATGAAAGCCCTGGGCCTGGAAGTACCACAGACCAGCAATACCGATGCATTGACACGATTGCAGGCTGATATGAGTTTTGCGGGGTCAGCCGGCAACGCCAATATGCGGGATTTGACCGTCAAGTTTGACGAATCAACATTTAGAGGCAATCTAAAAGTTGATGATTTCACAGATCCGCGACTGGCATTCGACTTCCAGATTGATAGCTTGAATGTCGATGACTATTTACCTGAATCCGGTGAAGAAGTCAGCTCAGGAGCCGGTGGAGATACTGGCGAAGCCGATCTGACGGTCGAGACATTTCGCGGTTTTACGGGCGGTGGTGAATTCAGGGTCGGGGAACTGATTGTTGCCGGTATGAAAGCAACCGAGGTCAGCCTGACGATGAGTAGCAATGGCAAAGGAATACGGTTTTCGCCGGTAAATGCCCAGTTTTATGGCGGGCAGCATGAGGGTGAAATCAAGATCGATGCCAGCGGTTCCCAGCCCATATTGATTGCGGACCTGGGTATGACGGGTGTGCAGGCTGAAGGCCTGCTAAATGATTTGACCGGTTCAGCCCGCTTACTGGGTACAGGAGATTTCTTCCTGAAGATTAACACTGATTTGACCAACTCCCGGACTATTCTTCAGGCCTTAAATGGTGATATTGGCATGAACGTTGTTGATGGTGCGATTGTAGGGATCGACGTCACTAAAACCCTGGGGACTGTGAACAGCCTTTTGGGTAAGCAAAAGGAAACCGAAGGGAAAGGTGGGCAGGATCAAAAAACGGAGTTTGCTGCGCTTGGCATGACCGGTGTTTTCGACCAGGGAATAATGACAAGCGACGACCTGAGGATGCTGTCTCCAATATTGAGTGTGACAGGTGAAGGCAGCTTCAACCTGGTTGAAGAATCTATTGACTACCTTCTGAATCCCGTTCTGACAGGTGATACGGGTGTGGAAAGTCTGGATGGCCTTAGTGGTACCACAATCCCAATCCGGTTGACCGGTAACCTCTATGAACCGGACTTCAAGGTGGATATCGCTGCAGCACTTATCGCATCGCAGAAGGATTTGATTGATCAGAAGACAAACGAAATTCTTGGTGGTTTGTTAGGTGGAAAAGACAGCTCAGAAGCTGACACCAAAGACGGCGAGACCACGGAAAAAGAAGATACGGCTTCTTCATTGCTGAATGGGCTTTTGGGAGGCAAAAAGAAGAAAAAGAACAAAGAAGATAATGGTGATGGAGGTAGTCTCTGACATCTATCAGTCCGGACCTGATCGGGCAAACAATGTCCGGTCAGGTCAGGTGTTATCTTCTATTTTCGCCACAGAGTGGCTATTGATCAATCGGTCCTCTTGTCGATTGCAAATGTAGATATGGCTTCTTGACTTGGTTTATAAGCTTGTCCGGATAGCCCGGACCGGTTACTACATATGACCTGTCCTGCATTTTGTTTCCAACGCCTGACCTTCTTTTGCTTAAGAGTTTTGCGCGCTAAATTCGCTTGTGTTGAATGAGGCGGTCCACCCCGGGCACGAGAGGCGAGTCTTGAATTTCTACCATATTTTTTTTCGTTGAGGTGAGCTGTAGGGCTCTTTTTAGCCCTCGGAAGCCGGGTCTCATAGATTCTTCGACCAATCGAGGCCATCATTCTGACAAGCCAAAGAAGTACAAACATCACAGTTAAACATGTAATAAATAGTGTTGTATAAAAAAGCAAAACTGGCCTCCAACGAAAAATATTTTCAGCATTGCTATGCATAAACACAGCAGGCTATCGCTTGAAGCGTAGGGATTGGTATGGATTTGGTACTGGAATAACCAGTATTTATTGATTGATGACAGTCAGACGAAAACTTCCATGTCATGCTTGTCTTTCCCGACGAAGATTTCTGCTTTTTGGTCAGGGAATGCCATTCATTGGCTTAACTGCTTTGCACTGAACCAACCATTCCGTGCCAAGCCTGGCTCCGTTCAAACATGCATTTTTAACTTTACAATAGTTTAAATGCGAATGAGAACTTGTTATTAAGTATAGCGCATGCATTCATGATTTTCTGGGTTGCAGAGAAAATAAGGTCTTTTTATGCTCTTTGAAGCTTATTGTCTTTTATTTTAAACATATAGTGATAGTCAGATTTTTTTGATTACCAGTGACAACGAGAGCCTAGTTTACATATGCTGTTTAATGATTTTTAAGATGGTTTTGGGAAGTCCATTTGAAACCGATACATTTTATACGTGGGTAACGAGTTACCCACCCTACGTCGACGTGCAGGACCTGCAGGGTGCGTAACGAGTTACGCGCGGGGTACCTGAAACAATCGCGCCGCACACAGCCCAGGCTGGCTTCTCGACCGGTTTCCCGGTCTCACCTTCTCTCACCTTGTCCATGTGCTCAATCGCGATATACCGTTCATACCCCAGGGCACCCTCTCGACCGTTTCCCGGCCTCACCTTGTCCTGAACATAACCCACCCTAAGGGATACGATTAGCTTCAGAGTATTGAATTAGGCCGCGCGGCGTGAGCGTTGAGCCTGGTTTCTACCACGCTTGGCTCCGGCAGCAACATGACGGCCTCTGCTGTTGTGACCGGCAGTTCGTGGATTTCGACTTTTGTTATTTGGTCTGGAGTTGCGACCCGAGCCGTTGTTACGGCCATTCTTGATGGGTTCTGCCTTGATGTTTTCGTCGGGCTCATAACCCGGGATGACAACTTTTTCGATACCCTGCTTCAGCAGTTTCTCGATATCCGCCAGTAGTTTTTTCTCATCGACACAGACCAGTGAAACCGCTTCGCCTTCCAGTCCTGCACGACCGGTGCGACCGATACGATGCACATAATCTTCTGGTACATTCGGCAATTCAAAGTTAACAACATGTGGCAGTTGCTGTATGTCGAGACCGC
>CBDTVF010000126.1:0-8334 GCA_965363775.1 uncultured Gammaproteobacteria bacterium | reverse complement strand
CGGGGCCTGTCACAACATGGCCGCAAGGTTGGCATTGTCAGCGATGACCGGAAACATTGGTGGTTATTCGAAAACGGCAAAAAACAACGTCTTCGACTGCCCTTCTGGTTAAGGTTTCTCAGTTTACCCCGCTCGTTAGTTCGTCTTTTGCATCACAGTAAAAACCTGCCTGAAAGCAACAGTTTCTTATACCTCCCATTGACCGATAGCAGCTTTTTCTGGCATTGCCTGTACGCAGGCAAGCAACTGAATGCCGGTATTCTGCAAGCCGAGTTTCCGGCGTATGCGAAACCCTGTATCGAGGCCCGAAATATCCTCAATGCATCCGTTGTGCTGGTCGAACACAATGTTGAGTATGCCCGTCTGAAAGCACAGGTTGCCGAGCTTTCCGATGAACAGTTTCGGAATTTACAGGCCATTGAAATTGATCTGTGTAATCGTTCCGATGCCGTTATTTGCGTGTCTGATAATGATCGTCAGCAACTACTCAGCGATGGTGTGAAACCGGAGTTGCTTAATACTATTCCACACGGATTTGACCCCGAGCCATACAAACTTCCGGCAGTAAGCTCGTTGAAGAAAGATTTCGGACTAGCCGATGATGTGGTATTGATCGCTTTTCACGGCACGTTTTCCTATCCACCAAACCGCGACGCCATAACGGTTTTTGCAGAGATTTTGTTACCGCAGCTGGCAAGTAGTCGATATCCATTTCACGTCATCGCCATAGGGCGTAACCCACCTGCCAAAAGCCCACACCCCAATATCCACTTCACCGGCAGTGTTGATGAGGTGGGCCCCTGGCTGAAGGCCTGTGACCTGGCAGTCATACCATTGCGTGAGGGTGGTGGCACCCGTATGAAAATCATCGATTGTTTTGCTGCCGGGCTTCCGGTTGTCAGCACGTCGAAGGGAATTGAGGGCATCCCTGTCGTCAATGGTCGCGAAGCTTTTATCAGCGATGACTGGTTAAGCATAACCAACGAAATCATTGAATTGGCCGAGTCAAAGGAACACCGGCAGAAATTGTCCACCGCCGCCATGGAGTTTGCCGCTGAAATGGATTGGAAAAGCCTGGGCAAGCGTTATCTCAGTATTTTTTCTACTATCAGGAGAACACCCAAGTGAATACGGGGCTCATTCGTGTCATGATTTGGGCGACGCAGTGTTCAGCATCAATGGAACTCAACAAATGAACAATCACACAAATTCAAACCTGGAAATCAAGAAGGTGTCTGGTAAAAGGGCGCTTAAGACTTTTATCCAGGTTCCCTGGAGCATCTATAAAGACGATCCAAACTGGATACCACCCTTACTCATTGAGCGTAAGGGAGCACTTTCGCCCGGAAACCCTTATTTTCAACATGCTGACTGGCGCGCCTGGATAGCCTACCGGAACGGCAAACCCATCGGGCGTATTTCGGCACAGGTCGATCAATTACACCAGAAGCAGTACGAAGGCAGAGTAGGTTTTTTTGGTTTGATAGAAGCACCGGACGACGATGCTGTGTTCCAGGCATTACTGGAAACTGCGGAAAACTGGCTAAGGGACAAGGGCATGCGGCAGATTCTCGGCCCGTTCAACCTGGGTATTAACCAGGAACTTGGAATTCTTGTCGATGGATTTGATACACCGCCTTACATCATGATGGGCCACTCCGCACGCTACTACGGTGAAGCTATTGAACGTTGTAAGTATCGGCCAGCACAGGATTTGCTTGCCTACGAAATAGACAATAGCACGTTGACAATACCAAGAATCATGCAAGCCCTGCTCGACAAAAGCGCCGAGCGTGTCAATGTCAGACCGCTGAATCGCAATAATAAAACGGCCGATCTGGAGATCATGCGGGATATCTTCAATGATGCATGGGAAAACAACTGGAATTTTGTACCTTTCACCCGTGAGGAATTCAAAGCAGTAGGTAAGGAATTGCTGATGTTACTTCCACCCGATTTCATCCAGATCGCAGAGATCGATGGTCAGGCCTCCGCTTTTGTTGCCCTGTTACCCAACATCAACGAAGCCATTGCGGATCTGGATGGCCGTCTGCTGCCATTCGGTTGGGCAAAGTTGGTCTGGCGTCTCAAGAAGGAATTCCCAAAAACGGCCAGGGTTGCCCTGATGGGCGTCAGACAAAAACACCAGAACACCCGCTTCGGTCCGGCACTTGCTTTCGTCGTCATTAAAGCTGCAATGGACGCCGCCACAAGCAGGGGTCTTGAACGCGTAGAAATGTCCTGGGTGCTGGATCATAACAAGGCTACCAGGAATATCATTGAAGGTATTGGTGGTGAGATTACCAAGCGCTACCGGATGTACGAAAAAGATTTGTAATGCAACCGTTGACATCTGAACCATTTCGTTCGGTCATTCTGGCCGGTGAACGTGCAGGCGGTAGCCCGCTGAGCCATGTGTTCAATGTTTCAGCCAGCGTGATGGTTCCCGTTGCTGGTGTGCCTTGCCTGGCCCGCGTCATGCAGGCTATTGCGGACAGTAACCAGGCAGGTGGTGGAATTATCTGCGGCCCGACAGTCGATGCGGTCGCGAGTAGTGAAGAATTGCAAAAGCTGCTGCAAAACCCGGCTTACTCTTGGTTGGAACAGGCTACCGGTCCTGCCGCCAGTGCCTTGTCCGCGTTGCAGAAGCTTGATCATTTTCCAGCCTTACTCACAGCGGGTGACCATGCACTGCTGACTGCAGAGATCGTCGATGTTTTTTGTAAACAGGCGTTATCACATAGCAGCGAATCAAACTATGACCTTGTAATCGGTTTTGTACCTTATGCACTGGTCCAGGCTGCCTGGCCGGAATCCAAACGTACTGTTCTTAAATTCTCAAACGGAAAATTCTGCGGTAGCAACCTTTTTGCCATCATCAATCCGGAAGGCCGAAAGGCTCTGGGTTTCTGGCGACAGGCAGAAGCCGATCGCAAGCATCCCTGGCGTATCGCCCGCCGGTTTGGCTACATTGCACTGTTAAGGTACCTGTTCAGACGTCTGACCCTGGAAGACGCGTTGCAAGCATTGTCAAAGACAGCAGGCTGTCGGATCGGCCATGTGGAGGTGGGGTTTGCACGGGCGGCGGTGGATGTTGATTCTGTTGAAGATCAGAAATTAGCTGAACGGATATTGTCATCACTTTCGTAGCAAAATGCATCGCCGCGATTAGCATGTAGCATTTGCTTTTGATTCTTTAACAATGGTGCCAACTGAATACGGCGACATGTGTACCTCCCCCTGAGACACGCCGCGAGTACGTCCATGTAGGCTCGGGCGCGACTTCCCTGTCGCTCACGGTCTCAGGCGGAGGTACACATATCCCCGCTTTACGAATGTGGATTCTTGAAGAACAAAAACGGTTTGTTCGAAGCACACCCTCAAGCAGCATGGGTTGGGTACACCCCCCTTTTTCATCTCAAACAATCCCTAGCTTTCAAGCAAGTCGTTCAAATGATCACCAAGGCGATGCGAAAGCGCCAGCAGCGTCAGCGTCGGATTCGCCCATCCCCCGGTAGTAAACACAGAGCTGCCAGCGATATGCAGGTTGTGATAACCATGCACCGTGCAATTGGCATCTACTACTCCATCCCTGGCTGAAGTGCTCATGCGGGTTGTACCCATATGGTGATAACCACCGATGGGATGATTACCAACCGTTATATCTACCGGCCATTCGGGCTTACCGTCCTCCAGCCATTCAGAGGTTGTCAGTTTACCCAGTCCAAGCCGCTCAAACTCCTGTCCCAGGGTTTTACCAAACTGCAACATGGTTTCCTTATCAAGCGCACAAAGTTGCCAGTCAAGATCTGCCCTGTGACATCCCAGTGCATCTTTTTCGGATGACAGACGGACACGGCTATCGGGATTTGGCGCCTGTTCAGCCCTCGCCATCACGTATAGATTCATACGTTTCATTTTGACGACTGAACGCAATAACGGCATAGAGATATGGCGCTGCAACCAGTTCAGGCCACCTCGCCAGGTGTGCCACATAAAGCGTCCGGAGTTGGTGGGTGACAGTGAATGTTTCATGTTCATATAGGTGCGTTTGCCCAGGGACGCACCTCTAAGCGGATCTTTCTGCAAGTTGAATGTGGCAGCGCTGTTGAGAACTCCGAGTTCCCGCTGCAGGGATGGCGGTAACACCATGGCCGGCGCGAGTGGCGCATCCCCAGCTGGAAAGCGTTTACGATACAACGCCCAGAAAGCGGCGGGATCTTTCGTTTCGATATGGGCAATCCTGCCGTGCGGGTGCTCCATGAAGTAACGGCCAACCTGATCATACTGGTTGCCCAGGCCATTGGTTTCCACGTTGTTGGAAGCCAATAGCAGACGTGCATTTTCAATTGCACCACAGGCCAGTACATAATGCCTGGCTTTGACCTTCAGTTTTCGACCCTGCATGGTGCTTGCATCCAGGCTGGCAATGCCAGTTGCGTTTTCAGTGGCCTGCAGCCCAACAGTGTTTGCGTGGAGAACGATTCGGACATTTTGCGCGTTGACCAGATCCTCATTTTGGCGGCTATGAAAACGTTCAGCATAGTGATCGAAACGCCAGAAACGGGTGGTGATTTTCTCAGGATCAAACCCAAGGGGATTTAAGCTAAGTTTTTCCCAGTTATCTGCATCGTAGTTGAACTCACCCAGCTCAAGTGAATCATGCGCGGTGCGGTAATGACTCTGCAGGTCATCCAATTTGATCGGCCAACCACTGTGCGGTACCCAGTCACGTTTTTCAAAATCAATCGGGTCCAGTGGAATACTGCGACCACCCCAGATATTGGTGGTACCACCAAAAAAGCGCAGCCGGGAATGGTCCAGGTCGTAGTATTCCATCCCGACATTCCTGCCTTCAAATAGCGATTGGGTACTTGCCTCGTAGTCCATTCCACCACCTTCAAGCAAACATACATCACGCCCCGCTTTCATCAGGTCCCTGGCAAGTGCAACACCTGCGGCACCCGCGCCGACAACACAGACTTCGGCTTCAAGCAACATATCACTGGAGGATTTTTCAAGGTCGATTAGCATGTACTCAATCCGTGGCCTGCAAAGACTGTAAAAGAATTTGGCCTGGAAAGGGAATTCCAGTCAGCTGGTGTAGTGTAATTATATCAATTCTATGTTTTGTAGATTGATGAAAAAATGTTCTAATGCAACACTGTCAAGCTAGTGTGGTGTAATGTATCAATGGCACATATCAGAGGCTCACAAATGATTCAAGACAAGACGCAGTTCGCAGTTAATGGTTACTCCCTTAACAAGGACTGCAACGCAGGATTGAGTCATTTGTGGGCCTCCCTTCGGGCGCGGTGAGAAGCCGTCATCTGCGGTGTTGCGTCTCTTGGAAAGGACCAGCCATTCCCTGCAAGACGCGCCTTGCAGCTAACGGCTTCTCGTCACGCTGAAAGTGCCATTAATTGCGATGCAGTACACTAAATACGAGAAAACCAAAAATCACAGCCATGCAAATTGGACCTTACACATTACCCAACCCCATTGCCCTGGCACCAATGGCGGGTGTTACCGACCGTCCTTTCCGCCAGCTTTGCCGTGAACTGGGTGCAGGTTACGTGGTCACCGAAATGGTTACCTCGAATCCACAACTCAGACATACCCGTAAATCCACCTGGCGTAGCAATTTTGATGGTGAACCGGCCCCGCTTGCCGTACAGATCGTTGGCAGCGAACCTTCACAACTGGCGGAAGCTGCCAGCTACAACGTTTCCCTGGGTGCACAAATCATCGATATCAACATGGGTTGCCCGGCCAAGAAAGTCTGCGGAAAACTCGGTGGCTCCGCGTTGTTGTCGGATACCGCCCTGGTCGAGGACATACTCAAGGCCGTCGTCGCCAGCGTGGATGTACCTGTCACATTGAAAATACGCACCGGGCCGAACACGGCTCAACGCAACGGCGTTGAAGTTGCAAAAATTGCAGAGTCCTGTGGCATATCGGCGCTTGCAGTACATGGCCGCACACGTGCAGACCGTTTTCGTGGGCAGGCGGAATACCAGACCATTCGTTCCATCTGCCATGGCATATCCATCCCGGTATTTGCCAACGGTGATGTAACCACAGCCTCCCAGGCCAGGGAAGTACTGGACTTCACAGGTGCGCAGGGGCTAATGATAGGACGCGGTGCACAGGGCAACCCCTGGATATTCCGGGAGCTCAGTCACTACCTCGTCACTGGAGAAACACTGCCGCCCCCAAAAGCGGAAGAAGTTTATTCAGTGATGTGTGTTCATCTGCGACGCCTACATGAATTTTACGGTGAAACCCACGGTGTGCGCGTGGCCCGTAAACATATCGGCTGGTATCTCAAGGGACGCCCCGATTCAAAGCAGATATTGTATGATCTAATGCGTGTACCAACTGCGAAGGAGCAATTCCAACTTCTGGAAAAGCACTTTCTTAACCAATCCAAACTGGCAGCCTAATCTGACATGAACTGGAAACAACGTCTTTTCAAACCCAAGTGGCAACACAAGAATGCCGATATCCGTCTCGAAGCCGTTACTCACGAACAACAGCCCGAGCTCATTAATAGTCTGCTGGAAATTGCAGGTGCTGACGAAGACGGTCGAGTACGTTGTGCTGCAATCAAGCGACTTCACCAACTTGGAAATATTCTGAAGCTGTACAACAGCGAAGCAGATCCAACCGTCAGGAAACTGCTGGAAGAGCGGATCCGACAATTGGCGTCTTCCACGAATGAGTCCCGTCCGCCACTCGAATTTCGCATGCAGGTGGTTGAAGCCACGTCAAATCGAGATTTGATCGAACACCTTGCCAGTCATGCCCCCGAAGACGAATTAAGACTAGCGGCATTGGCAAAAGTTGAAAGACAGGGTGTACTGGGGGACTGCTGTATACAGGATAACAACGCCGAAAATCGACGTTTTGCGGCCAGCAGAATCACTCAACAGACGACGCTCAAACGGGTCATCAATGAACTGCGAAAGCGGGATAAATCACTTTACGCTGAATTGCAGGCACGCCTGCAGGCGGAATTGCTTGAACAGGGCGATCGGAAAGCGGTTCAGAATGAGGCAGTGAGAATCTGCAGCGCACTCGAGAAACAGGCACTGGACGCGGATCATAGAGACAGCAAAGAAATTGAAAACATGCACGCAGCGTGGCAGCGTATCACGGATAAAGCCAGGAACGATATGGTGCAACGATACCAACGTGCTTGCGAGCGACTTACCGCCCCGTCGATTGTTGCCCCGGCACCGGCGGCAATAACCGGAGTTGATACCAGCCCGAAACCAGAACCAGTTAAAAAACCGGCACCTGAGATCGTGGAAAGCCACCGTCCCAATGACCCCCTGGCACAGACGGCCTCCGCCATCTGCCTGTACGAGTCTGAAAATGCGCGGTCACCCAACGCAAAACGTGTTGAAATATTCAAGTTTCAATTGGAAAAGGCCTGGAATCAGTGCACACCGCCACACCCGGAAGATCAGGTGTGTTGGGATGAAGCCAGCACTGCGCTTGAAGCCATGCAGACAAAACTTGAATTAGAAAACCTGCAAAACGAAAAAGAACTCGGTCAGGCACAGGATTTACTGACACAACTGGAGACCGAACTGGAACAAGGCGAGTTGCACAATGCCCTCGAAACACGAACCCGCTTACAACAGACAGCAAAAGAGCGTGGCAGAAACAAAGACTGGCAAAAAATCAACAGCAAGATGTCCGGCATGCAGGCACGTCTTCGCGAGCTACGTGACTGGCATCATTGGTCGAATAACAAGGTTCGTAAACGCCTGATCGCGGAAATGGAAGTTCTGCCAGCAGCTGACTTGCACCCGGATGCCCTGCTCGACCGGATTAAAAGCCTGCAACTGGAATGGAAAAAACTGGAACAAAGTGAGCAGATACCGGGTGACAAAAAATTTGTAGCCGCCCCGTGGATGTGGCGAAAATTCAGTGCCGCCGGCCACACCGCTTTTGATACCGCCAAACCCTACCTGGACAAACGCAGTGAGATACGGTCACGCCACGTAGAGTCGCTGACCGAATTCTGCACCGAACTCGAAGAATTGGCAAAGGCAGAACCAGCCGACTGGATGGCACTGGGTAAGGGAATGACAGAGGGTCGTAAGAAGCTTCATGATCTCAACAACCTGCCTGCCAGCCAGCGTCAAAAAATGGCAAAACAATTGAAAGCCGCGCTGGACAAGGCGAATTCAGCCGTGCAGGCACACTACGAGGTGGTGGAAAGGGAAAAGATGAAACTGATCCGCGCCGCCAGCCAATTGATACACATGCCCGAACGCAGCGAGGCCATTACCCAAGCGAAATCACTGCAATCAAACTGGA
>CBDTVF010000125.1:0-8339 GCA_965363775.1 uncultured Gammaproteobacteria bacterium | reverse complement strand
AGATGGAACGGCAGTTGCCCACCGCAAGGGTTATCACATAGATACACCATTTGATAAATATGCAGAGGTGCGTGAAGAAATGGTCCGCTTGATCGAGGGTGTCGGTTGCCCGATTCGGTATCACCATCACGAAGTTGGACTTTCCGGTCAACAGGAGATCGAAACCGAGTTGATTCCTTTCGAGATCATCACCGACAAGATGATGTATGTGAAAGACATTATTCATAATTGTGCCTTGAACAACGGCCTGACAGCGACATTTATGCCCAAACCACTGTACGACGAACCGGGTAATGGCATGCATTTTCACATCCAGTTACTCAAACAGGGTAAAAACGTATTCTACGAGAAAGGCGGTTACGCTGATCTTTCAGAGCAGGCCTTGTGTTTTATCGGTGGAATCCTCAAACATGGTCGTGCGCTGACTGCCCTTACCAACCCGAGTACCAACTCCTATAAACGTCTGCTGCCTGGCTTCGAAGCGCCGGTCAAACTCTTTTTTGGTGTGGCCAATCGCAGTGCAGCCATACGTATTCCAAAATACGCCACCTCTGAAGCTGCAAAGCGCATTGAATTCCGTACAGGCGACGGTACCTGCAACTATTACCTGGCGATGAGTGCTTTGTTAATGGCAGGATTGGATGGCATAAAAAACAGGATTCTTCCAAGCGAGCATCATGGTTTTGGTCCATATGATGACAATATATTTGACTGGAGTGAGGATAAGCAGGCAGAGCTGACTTCAATCCCGGCATCATTGGAAGAAGCGCTGGAAGCACTTGATGACGATCACGACTTTTTATTGGAAGGTGGCGTGTTCAGCACTGAATTGATAAAAAGCTGGGCTGAGGAAAAAATGAAGGAAGTGGTTGCCGTGCGCAATCGACCGCACCCGTTTGAGATGAACCTGTACTACAACCTCTAACAAAAAGAACGTTCATTGTGTCCGTAGGGTGGGTAACTTGTTACCCACGCGGTACTTGAAACGATCGCGCCGCACATCCATGTGCTCAATCGCGATATACCGTTCATACCCCAGGGCACCCTCTCGACCGGTTCCCGGCCTCACCTTGTCCTGAACATAACCCACCCTTGTACAAAAACATACAACACCGCGATTTAAATCGAATTCTAAAAGTTTGTGCTTGTATGCCTAAAAAGGTGATAATACAGGGTTTGTTTGACATCAAATTTACCGGCCAAACCAATACTCAACGGAAACACTATGAGCAAGACGATGTACGAAAAAATCTGGGACTCACACTTGGTTCATCATGAGCCCGGGCAGGCCCCAATTATCTATGTAGACCGACACTTAATGCATGAAGTGACGAGTCCGCAGGCCTTTGAAGGTCTTAAGCTGGAAGGTCGCAAGGTGCGCAATCCTCGCAGTATCCTCGCGACACTGGATCATTGTGTTCCTACCAGGAATCGTCATCTGCCAATAGCCGACCCGGTCGCAAGAAAACAGGTCGATACCATGATCGAAAACTGCAAGGTTCATGGTCTGAATTTGTATGACATGGATAGCCCCAATAATGGCGTTATCCATATCGTTGTGCCCGAGCACGGATTTGTACACCCGGGCATGGTGACGGTGTGTGGTGACAGCCATACAGCGACCCATGGTGCATTTGGTGCACTCGCTTTTGGCATTGGTACATCCGAGGTTGAACACGTGATGGCCACCCAGACCTTGCCACAGGAAAAATCAAAGTCACTGCTGGTGAAAGTCGACGGTGAACTGTCGGAGTTTTGTACGGCGAAAGACATTGCCCTGGCTGTTATCGGCAAAATCGGCACGGCGGGTGGCAATGGTCACGTGATTGAATTTGCCGGAGAAGCGGTGCGTGCATTGTCGATGGAAGGACGTATGACACTGTGCAACATGGCCATTGAAGCGGGTGCCAGGGCAGGCCTGGTGGCACCGGATCAAAAAACCTATGACTATCTCGAAGGCAAGGAGTTTGCTCCCAAAGGCGATGACTGGGAACTGGCAGTGAGTTATTGGAAGAGCCTGCCATCTGATGATGATGCGCAGTTTGATAACACTGTGGTTTTGCAGGCGGCGGATATTGCCCCGCAGGTATCCTGGGGGACATCTCCTGAACAGGTTGCTCCCGTCACCAGCACGGTGCCTGATCCTGCCAGCTACACGGACAGCAACAAGGCGTTGGCCTGTGAAAGTGCACTGAGTTATATGGGGCTTGAAGCAGGTACGCCCATCACCGATATCGCGATTGATTATGCTTTCATTGGTTCGTGCACCAATGCCCGGATAGAGGATTTTCGTTCCGCTGCAAAAGTTGTCGACGGAACCAAGGTGGCTGAGGGAGTGACTGCCATCGCGGTACCTGGCTCGTACCATGTAAAAGCGCAGGCAGAAAAAGAAGGCCTGGACAAGATCTTTATTGATGCGGGTTGGGAATGGCGTGACCCGGGTTGCTCCATGTGCCTGGCCATGAATGATGACCAGCTCCAGATTGGCCAGCGCTGTGCCTCCACCTCGAACCGGAATTTCGAAGGACGCCAGGGCAAGGGTGGCAGAACCCACCTGGTTTCACCCGCCATGGCTGCCGCTGCCGCCTCCGCAGGTCATTTTGTAGATATTAGCAATTGAGCCTGCAACCTAACAGATTTATGGATTGAAAAAAGACTATGGAAGCTTACAAGAATCACCAAAGTATCGCGGCACTGATGAACCGCAATAATGTGGATACCGACCAGATTGTACCCAAGCAGTTCCTGAAAAAAGTGGAGCGCACCGGTTTCGGCGCTCACCTGTTTCATGATTGGCGTTTTAATGCCGACGGAAGTGATAACCCGGAATTCGAATTGAACAAGCCCGCCTTCAAGGATGCCAGGATACTGGTCACTGGTGATAACTTTGGTTGTGGTTCCTCACGTGAACATGCACCCTGGGCGATTGCTGATTATGGGTTTAACACCATCATCTCTACCAGTTTTGCAGATATTTTTTACAATAACTGTTTCAAGAACAGCATCCTGCCACTGGTCGTTGATGCAGCCAAACTGCAGGCGCTGATGGGCGAGGTTGCCGCAGATGAAGGTGTACAGTTTGTTGTTGACCTGGAAAACCAGACGGTTTCAACGCCTGCGGGAAATGACTTTGACTTTGAAGTCGAAGCGTTCCGCAAACACAATATGATGGCCGGTTTGGATGATATTGGCCTGTCACTCAAGCATGAGGACAAGATTTCGGCATACGAGGAAAAACAAAAACAGGACTATCCCTGGTTGTGGAAGCAGGCTTGAAAAGCAACACTGAACGAGCTATGAGCACAAACACCCGACATATCGAATTAATGGATGTCACCCTTCGGGATGGCGAGCAGACCCAGGGGGTCTCTTTCTCGCCCGCCGAGAAGGTGCATATTGCAAAGGCATTGTTGCAGTTGTTGAAAGTTGACCGGATCGAAGTGGCTTCAGCGCGGGTTTCAGAAGGGGAAAAGGAAGCCGTTACCAGCATCAACCGTTGGGCTCGCAAGCACGACCTGGATGACCGTATCGAGGTTTTGGGGTTTGTAGACCACAAAAAGAGTGTTGACTGGATTTTGCAGACCGAAGGCCGCGTCATCAACCTGTTGACCAAGGGCAGTGAAAAACACTGTCGCGAGCAATTGGGAAAAACACTTGAACAGCATGTTGCCGGAATTTTGCAAACGATCGACTATGCAAAAGAAAATGGCCTGTTGGTTAATGTATACCTGGAAGACTGGTCAAACGGTTACCGTGATAGCCGTGACTACGTTTTCGCCTTGATGGAACGTCTGAAGGATTGCGGCATCAGGCATTTCATGTTGCCCGATACCCTGGGTGTCATGTCACCTGAAGAGGTATTTGAAAGCTTAAGTGACATGTGTGAACGTTACCCTGACCAGCACTTTGATTTTCACCCCCACAATGATTATGGTCTGGCCACCGCCAACGTGATGGCCGCCGTGAAAGCAGGAGTTAGTTCGGTTCACTGCACCATCAACTGCCTCGGGGAAAGGGCAGGTAATGCCGCCGTGGCAGAGGTCAGCGTGGTGTTGCGGGATAAACTGGGTATGGATCTGTCCATCGATGAAAGCTACCTGGTGCATTTGAGCGGCATGGTAGAAAGATTTTCCGGCAAGCGTGTCCCGGCCAACTCCCCGGTCGTGGGTGCGGATGCATTCACCCAAACTGCTGGAATACATGCCGATGGCGATCAGAAAGGTGGGCTTTACGAAACCCGGCTCAGTCCTGAACGGTTTGCACGTACACGCAGTTATGCACTGGGCAAAATGTCCGGCAAGGCATCCCTGTCAAAAAACCTGGAAGCCCTGGGTCTGAATCTGTCTGAGGAAAAGCAGAAAAAAATCCTCGCAAGGGTTGTGAAGCTGGGTGATTTGAAGAAGCAGATCACCATCCAGGACCTGCCTTTTATTATTGCCGAGGTGTTGGAAAGCAAGAGCTACCACCACATCAAGCTTCTAAACTGCTCTGTCACCTCAGGTCTGGATCTTGAGTCAACTGTCAGCATCCGGGTGGATGTAAACGGCGAGATTCACCAGGCGTCCGGGTCCGGTAACGGTGGATACGATGCATTTATGTTTGCCATCAAGAAGGTCATGGCCTTGAAGGACTACAAACTACCCAGTCTGGTGGATTACGAAGTACACATCCCCAAGGGTGGTCATACCGATGCCTTGACGGAATGTATCATTACCTGGGACTGCGGCGGACAGAATCTCAAAACCCGCGGTGTTCATTCCAACCAGGTGTTTGCAGCCATACTGGCAACCCTTCGCATCATCAATATGCAGTTACATGAGCGGGAAACCAAGGAAAGCGTCCTTTCCCAGCTGGGTACGTTTAACGGAACAGCCTAAACCGCTTTTGGCATTGCCCTGAGGGCCTCAACGACTCGATCGCCAAACTCATCGGTATTGATCATCTTCACACCGCTGCCGGGTTTAGATAGATCCGGGGTCGAATAACCATCTGCGAATACACTCTGCATGGCATCCCATACATTTTTGGATTCGCCCGGCATATCAAAACTTTCTTCCAGCATCATGGCCACCGAGCCGATCATGGAGTAGGGGTTGGCGATGTTCTTGCCGGCGATATCGGGTGCGGAACCATGGGATGGTTCGTAATAGCTCTTTTCAGGGCCTTTGCAGGAAGATGGCATCAGGCCGAGAGAACCCAGGATACCGCCACCCTGGTCACTGAGGATATCGCCAAACATATTCTCCATCACCATCACATCAAACTGACAGGGGTTGAGACACAACTGGGTTGCGGCAGCATCCACCAGTTGGTTCCTGACTTCGACTTCGGGATACTCGGTGGCAACTTCTTCCATCACTTCGTTCCACAGGACACTGGATTTCAGTACATTACTTTTATGGATATTGTGCAGTACCTTTTTACGTCGCATGGCCAGCTGAAACGCCTCATGCATGATGCGACGTATTTGCTCTTCGTCGTATTCAAGGGTTTCTTTCACATAACGCAGGCCTTGCTCATTGATACCCACTTCCTTTTCACCAAAATACAGGCCACCGACCAACTCACGCACCATGATCATATCGATGCCGTCACCAATAATTTCAGGTTTCAATGGTGAGAAATGACTCAGTGCCTTGGGCAGGAACACGGGGCGGAAATTAGCGAAAGTATTGTAGCGTGCACGCAGTGGCAGCAAGGCGCCTCTTTCCGGAAGCATGTCCAGGGGAATCTTCCGGGACTCCTCATGGCTTAAACCAATTGGTCCCTTGATGATGGCATCGGCTTCATCACAGATGGCCTTGGTCTCATCCGGAAAAGGGTGACCGCATTTGAAATAGGCACTGGCGCCAAAGTCGGCATGAATTAACTCAAAACTAAGGTCGTTTCGCTCCTCGACCAGTTCAAGGACCTTGATGGCCTCTTGCATGATCTCCGGGCCGATGCCGTCACCGGCCAACAAAGCGATTTTGTAATTTTTCATTCAAATAGTCTCTATGGTTACTCAGGATTCTTCATCCATAAACGGGTAAGGGAATGTTTCTGGTGCATCAAAGGTTTCCTTGATGGTGCGTGGGGAGACCCAGCGCAGCAGGTTCAGGTATGAACCGGCTTTATCATTGGTGCCTGAGGCACGTGCGCCACCAAAGGGTTGTTGCCCAACTACGGCACCGGTCGGTTTGTCATTGATATAAAAATTGCCAGCTGAATTCTCCAGCTTGCTGATGGCGAGGCTGACCGCTGTACGTTCAGTGGCAAAGATCGCACCGGTTAACGCATAAATCGATGTCTTATCGCATAACTCAAGGGTCTTTTCATACTTGTCGTCATCATAGACATAGAGGGTCATGACCGGGCCAAAGATCTCCTCTTCCATGGTCCGATAATGGGGGCTATCGGCCAGGATCACCGTTGGCTCGATGAAATAACCCTTACTATCGTCATAACCACCGCCAATGATGATCTTGGCATTGTCGGATTTCTTAGTGTAATCAATGAATTCAGTAATCGTATTAAACGCTGATTTATCGATGACGGCATTAAAGAAATTACCAAAGTCCGAAACATCACCCATCTTGATTTTGGCCATTTCGGATTCCAGTTCTTTATGAACCTGCGGCCACAGCGATTTCGGGATATACCCGCGTGAGGCTGCCGAACATTTTTGACCCTGGAACTCAAAAGCACCGCGGATGATGGCGGTCACAACTTTTTTCATATTGGCGCTTTTGTGTGCAAAAATAAAATCCTTGCCACCGGTTTCACCGACAATACGTGGATACGATTTGTATTTGGCGATGTTATTACCCACTGTCTTCCACATCTGGTGGAATACACCGGTTGAACCCGTGAAGTGAATACCTCCCAAATCCCGATGATCGAGACAGATTTTACCGACCATGGATCCGCGTCCGGGGATGAAGTTAATCACGCCATCCGGTAAACCGGCTTCCTTGAGAATTTGCATGATCAGGTACGGGGTATAGACACAGGACGAGGCGGGTTTGAGTAAAACAGTATTACCCATGATGGCCGGCGCCGTTGCCAGGTTACCGGCAATAGCAGTGAAATTGAAAGGGGCTACCGCAAACACAAATCCTTCGAGTGGCCTTTGCTGTACGGAATTCCAGATACCTTTCGGTGAATAGAGCGGTTGGTCAGTATAAACCTGCTGCGCAAAATGGACATTGAAACGCAGAAAATCGATTAACTCACAGGTAGAATCAATCTCGGCCTGGTAGGCACTCTTGCTTGTAGAAAGCATGCTTAGTGCGTTCATCACGAAACGATACTTTCCAGAGAGCAGTTCGGCCGCTTTCAGAAAGATGGCTGCGCGTTCTTCCCAGCGTAATGCTGCCCATGCTGGTTTGGCCGCCATGGCAGCTTCGATAGCCTGTTCTATCTCTTTCTCGCCGGCCTGGTGATATTTGGCGAGTATGTGTTGATGATCGTGCGGCATGACGACCTTGCCGAGATTGCCGGTACGGACTTCCTTGCCGCCGATAATCAGGGGTATTTCAATCTCTTTACCGGCGATGTCATCTAACGCGGCCTTTAGTTTCGCACGCTCCGGTGATCCGGGGGCGAATTCATAGACGGGTTCGTTAAACGGCATTGGAACTTTAAAAATTGCATTGTTGAGCAAATTCATGACGATCACCTTTGTGTTTGTTTATGCTGACAGCACCAGTTTTTTGGGTTTCAGGTTGACGTTAAACTAGCCATTAAGATGGTCAGTTTCAATCTTGAGCTTCCAGACCTGCGGGCCGGTTTTGTGCACGGATTCACCGTTCACATCTACCGCCACGGTCACGGGCATATCCTTGACTTCAAATTCGTAGATCGCCTCCATTCCGATTTCGGGAAAGCCCAGCACTTTTGAAGACTTGATGGCCTGGGCCACCAGGTAGGCGGCACCACCGACAGCCATCAGGTAAACGGCTTTGTTATCCCGGATCGCATCAATTGCGAGCGGTCCGCGCTCAGCCTTGCCGATCATCCCCATCAGACCGGTTTCTTCCAGCATGGTTCGGGTAAATTTGTCCATGCGGGTGGCGGTGGTGGGCCCGGCGGGACCAACGACTTCATCACGTACCGGGTCAACCGGTCCGACGTAATATATGAATCGTCCAGTGAGATCCACCGGTAGTTCTTCACCGGCGGCCAGCATATCTATCATCTTCTTGTGGGCAGCATCGCGTCCAGTCAGCATTTTACCGTTCAGCAACAGTGTTTCACCGGGCTTCCATTGGGCAATGTCCTCCCGCGTTACCGTGTCGAGGTTGACCTGCCTGACATTTCCGCCGGTTTCACGAGTGACTTCGGGCCAGTCGTCCAGG
>CBDTVF010000124.1:0-8347 GCA_965363775.1 uncultured Gammaproteobacteria bacterium | reverse complement strand
TTTTGTCCATGGCACGTCGTAACCGATTGTCACGGATGTATACAGAATCAGCCCAGCGCCCCTGGCCTGTTCGCTGTAGTTGATGATGTGGCTCGAGAGTGTCATGGAGTTTGGGATGGAAATGATCTCATTCTTTGTGTTTTCCAGTCGCGTAACAAACATACCGCGTTCTACCACCACGCCAACTGTCTCGTGTATTGAAACACGATCACCCTTATTGAAAGCACGTGTGTAAGTCAAAACAATACCGGCTACGACATTGGCTACAGCGGTCGTCGAACCCAGCGATAACAGCAGGCCGAAAAACAGGCTCAATCCCTGAAATGCGGGGGAATCCGAGCCGGGTAAATAGGGAAATATAATGATCAGGGTTAATGCATAGATCAGCATTCGTAACAGGTTGAAACTGGTTCCGGACCACTCTGAATAAAATCCGGGAATGTCTATTTTGCCCTTGCCAATACCCTTAAAAACAAGTTTGAGGACATGCAAAATGAACCGGACAACGACTAACACTATGATGATCACCAGCAGGCTGGGTATATAGTCAACAACCTGCTGAAAGACAAAACCAATAGACTCGAGTGATAACTCAAGCAGACTACTGGCGAGGCCTCTGGTCCATTCAAATAGTCCCAGCGCCATGTTCAGAAAGCTGAAACCGATGAGTATCGCGATGACTAAGCCAACAACACGAATCAACCACACGATAATCTTGCTCATGTCCTTTTTTGACACGATAACCTGACTTTGAATCTTCAGGGAAAACCGTCTCTCGGTGGTGACCTTGTTCCCAAGACTGGCAATGACCTTCTTGATGAACCAATAAATAAGCCAGTAAAGCAAACCTAAACCGATAACAAAAGGAACACGCACAAGCGGTCCGGATGAATCAATCCACTGCATGAAAGTGTTTATATATTCGGTCATTATTTTTCCCCAGGCTAAATATATTCTGACCGCTTTGACATCTGTCTGCAATTCGGGAATAAAGTGACAATTTGCCGTACACTGAACATTGAGTTAAAATAAGCCATACAGATCTGAGTGTATAACATACAGATATGTATGTTTATTCTGGACCAGATAAAAGCTTGAGGATCAAAATATGCAAACTAATTCAGTATTCAACAGGTTTTCCAGGATTGTAATTCTTGCCAGTATCGCGGTCGTATTGGCGAGTTGTGCATCCAAACCCACCATTGAATCCGACTACGATCACACCATCGATTTTACCAAGTATAAAACCTATGGCTTCTTCAACCCCATGGGGATTGAGAATCCCAATTACTCCAGCATCTACGGTTCCATCTTCCGCGATGCCATCAGTAAAGAAATGGAGAGCAGGGGTTATACACAGTCGGACAAGCCCGACCTGATGATTAACGTATCCGGTCGATTAAAGCACAAGACCAAGGTCACAACTACCCATGACCCCTATATGGGTGGGGGTTATTACGGATATCGCAGGGGTCGCTACGGTGCCTGGGGTGGTTATAGTCATGGTTCATCGACATATGTGAGCAATTACACTGAAGGTACTGTTAACATCGATATGGTTGACCATGAGCTGAAACGGATGGTTTGGGAAGGCGTTGCAGTGGGCCGTGTCAGTGAGAAGAAAACCAATGAAGAGACCCGTGCCAACATCCAGGCGGGTATACAGGAAATGTTTTCCGCGTATCCGTTCCGCGCCGGTCAGTAATTTCAATATCATTGCCGGCCCGGCGGTCACGGGTCGGTTAGTTTTTGTGATCTGAAAATATCCCCCTCCCAATCGGCTTCCTGACATCTCAGGGTCTGCTAAACAAGCAGTTGAGAATTATTATCACTAGCGTAGATTCACAGGGTAACTACAGGTAAAATGCTGCGTTTTTACGGCAAGAACTATAAAGGTGTCATGCATGCGCTCTATTTCCTGTGTTTTAATTTACCTTTTCATGGTGCTGGTTTTGGCTCTGCCAATCACGAGCCAGGCACTCGATTCCGAAGAAAATACGGAATCTGATACTTCCACACCGCTTAACGCCGGTACCGTTTTGCCGAAATCTGTTGATCAAATTGCCCGGGAAATGACCAACCCGCTTGCGCCGTTCACCTACTTCGACTGGCATATCGAGTACAGGTCATTCCAGGGAAGCATGCCCGGTGCGAGTGACCAGACCCAATCAGGTTTTATATTTCAGCCGGTTATCCCGTTCAGACAAAAAAATGGAAAGGGCTGGGTACTCAGATTTTCAGTGCCCTATTACGACGATCAACCTATATATTACTCCGACTTGGGTTACCCCTATGGAAAGACAGGTTACGCTGAATGGCGGATGCGACAGGAGGATCCAACCCTTCAAGGGGAGAATTATTGGAATCCGACGCATGGACACACCGATGATCTGACCACTGAACTGGTCTACGGTGGCGTCAATGATGATGGTCTTATCCTGCAGTATGGTCTGGCCGTTATATGGCCGATAACTACGGATACCTCCAATGGCAGACAACAATTCATCCTGGGGCCCGAAGTAAACATTGGCAAAATGGCCGATTGGGGTGTGTACGGTGCTTTGGTTTCCCACGTAATTGATGTTGCAGATAAGAAGGACGATTTTGGTACAGGGGAAGCCAGCCAGACCACCATCCAGGCTTATTTCAGCTATGGACTCAGTAATGGTTGGCAATTGATCTCCAACCCAATCATCACCTATGACTGGGAAGGTGACAGTGGTAACAAATTGAATCTGCCCCTGGGACTTGGTATTTCCAAGACGTCAAGAATTGGCAGAATGCCATTAAGAGTGTCCGCTGAGATTCAAAAATATGTTGCCAGCACGAATCGTTTCGCGACTGACTGGATGTTCAGATTGACCATTAGTCCTGTTCTTCCTAATAAATATACTGGAGACTAGGAGCTGGCTCGATCTCTGGAACCGTAGGGTGGGTAACTTGTTACCCACGAGAGCATGGTTGTTACGCACGAGAACATGGTATTAAAACGTGGGTAACAAGTTACCCACCCTACGGTTCTGGTGTTTTTAGCATTTTGATGAATTGGCTGGCATTCTGATCAGCAGGGTTAATCGTCAGCAATTTTTGCGCCCACATCAGTGCATCATCGGTTTTGCCCATATCCCGGTAAATACTGGCAATCATGAAGATAGTCTCCCGGTCACCCGGGTGGACTTCAGAGTTTTGCTTAAGTACTTGTAAAGCCGCATCAGTATTACCGCCCGAATTGAGCGCCACTCCGTAAACATAAGCATAACGGGCTATCTCTGGTTGTAACACCGCAGCCTTTTTCAAGGAATTGAGCGCCAGATCCATGCGCTGCCCACGGGCTTGCATCAAACCCCGGGCATGGTACAGCGTGCCATCTTCCGATGAGTTTTCGATACCTTCATTCAGCACGTCACTGGCAGCCTGATCCATACCCTGCGTCCGGTACAGGTCGGCCAGGTTGGCATAGGCCGGGCTGAATTTCTGATCCAGTACGATGGCCCGGCGAAGGGCTTTTTCTGATTCGACAACATTGCCGGTTTGAGCGTACAGATTACCAAGGTTCAAGTGTGATTCGGGGCGCTCGGCATTGTGCATTTGCGAGGCCGTGTATTCATCCAGGGCGGATTGTAAAACCCCACGCTCTGCGGCACTTAGCTGTGTGGTCATAGCAGGTGCAGATATTCTGGCCGCTTCCGTACGCACCAGCAACACCGGATCCTGCAGCAATGGTGAGGCAAACTGGTAGCGGTTCTCCGCTGGTAAAGCATCCAGAACCCCCAATGCAGCAAACCTGACCAGCGGGCTTTTATCAGTCAGAGCCACTTGTACAACCTGGCCTGACAATGGACTCAGAAAGGGCTGAAGCTCTGACACTGCGGTCGCACGTGCGATGGAGGGTATGCTGTGGTCTCTTATGATACTTATCAGTGCAATCTCGGCCTGGGGTGCACCGGATCTTGCCAGTGCGAAGGCTTTTGTCCAGCTTTGGTAGGGTTCCGCTGCATCAGGCCACAGTTTTTTGAATTCGGTGGCAGCCCAGGTGGTGCTCTTTTCAGTATGACACTGGTTACAGGCATTGGGTGTCGCATACTCCAGCGACAGGTCAGGCCGTGGTATACGCAGGCTATGGTCGCGGCGTGGGTCTACCACCATGTAGGTGGTTTCCGGCATATGGCAGTCAAGGCAATTGGCACCGCGGGATTCAACCTGGTGCCGGTGATGTTTCGTTGATGCGTACTTTGATTGCATGTGGCACTGTGCGCAGACCTGCTCCTGCTCAGCCCGCAGCTTGAGGCTATGCGGTTCGTGACAGTCGCTACAAGTCACCCCCGCTGCCTGCATTTTGCTCTGCACGAATGAACCCCAGACATACACCTCATCCAGAATCTGACCGTCGCTGTAATAGAGGTCGCCAGTTAAAAGGGCTGGCCTGTAGTGATCCAGGAAGGAACCATCATTTTCGATACCGGATTTGAGTTGACCGCGGCGTGAATGACAGGCGGCACAGGTATCAATTTCATGACTGCTACCCGTTGCAGGCGGGTTGCGTTGTGCGATACCGGTGTCCGGATTCATGATCCAGTTGACATTTTTACGGTCTCGCAACAAATGGGTCAGCCCCATGCTGGCATCGTCCTGTTTGAGTTCATCAGCCATTGCTGTCCAGGCCAGGTGTTGTTGGCCCGGGCCATGACAGGATTCGCAACCTACATTGATATCCGACCAGGTCGTGTTGAAGGTGTTGGTGCCGCTGTCATAACCTTTGACCAGGTTGGTGGTGTGGCAATCGGCACACATGTAGTTCCAGTTCTGTTGCAAACCTGTCCAATGAAGGAGGTCACCGGCCTGGATGGCGAGGTCAGGATAGAGCTGAAACCAGCGTTGGCCGCCATCGGATTGCGGGCGTGTATCCCAGGCAATACGGAGTGTTTGTATACGGCCATCAGGAAACTCAACGAGATATTGTTGTAGAGGTCTTAGGCCAAAGACATAGTGAATCTCAAAATCCTGCATACTGCCATCGGAGTCGTCGGTGTTAATCCAGAACTTGCCGTCCCTTTTGAAAAACCGCGAGCTTATGCCATTGATTGAAATCCCTGCATTCTCAAAATTTCCCAGTACGGTGTCTTCAGATGCATGTTGCATGGCAAGGTCGTGATCAGAACCTTGCCAGTTCTGCTGTTGTTCAGCGTGGCAGGTAACACAGCTTTTACTGCCTGCAAATTCGCTTTGCGTGGCGGTTGTTTCGGACATGCCGATAAGCAAAATGGTAAGCGAAACACAACATGTCATGAAAATTCGAAGCATTGAACGGGATCCGTTAGGGATTGAGTGGGGCTAAAAAGTTCCGGGATTGTACTATTTTTTGTGTGTTGAGCCTGCGACGAATCCGTTTTAGTGAAATTAACAAAGCATCGCCATTCCAGTTGGCGGGTGAAGAGATCATGGCTTGTTGCAGTTCATCCAATTCCCTGGCCAGTTGATTGTCTTTCATGATTTGGGCCAATTCCCCCAGTGTTACGGGTCGTGAACCTGTGGTCGATACCGGTGGACAACGGGTAAGCCAGGCATAAATAGCCGAGTGAGCTTCTCCTGCCTGGTTGCTTTTGCACGCTTTTTGCAAATTTATAAAAGTCGATTTTTCATCGACCAGGGGTTTCTCACCCTTAACTTGTCTGGATTTTCGCCAAAGAGCTCCCGCCAGAATTCCCACCAGGGCAAACATCAGCCAAGGCAGCAGTTGTCGGGAATTCCGTTCGGAGGTTTCATTGGCCAGTTCATTGCTGCCGTCTGTTGAAGAATCCACGATGTCCAGCTTGATACCGGGAATAACCTGTTGCTTGAGCTCACGTTTTGTCGGATCCCACCATTGAAAACGGATACCCGGGATTTCATAGCTGCCGGCCTTTTCAACCACCCAGGTAATGCTGTCAACCCGCTTTCCGGTCAGATCTCCCCGGTTTGTTTCGTCCTCGATTTCGGGTGCTTGCGGGTAAGCTGCCAGACCATTGGTTCGGTAGACCGGTATCGGGGGTAAAAGCATGGCAGATATATCATCGGCGCGACGGGTGATGGTCAATGTAAACGCGTCACCTGTCTTTGCTATGGCTGATTCCGGTTGCCAGTCATGGTCGAGTTGAAAAGAGCGGGTTGTAACAACGAGTTCGTCCGGGCCAACACCTGGTGGCAGGCTAACGGATATTTCCAGGGGTTCAGTTTTGAAATCGAAATCCCTGACCGGTTTGCCAAAACCTGCTGATGTACTAAACCTCACATCGATGGGTGGGATTGTAATAAGGCCGGACTTTTGAGGGAAAAGCGCTAATGGATAACGAAGTTGTTGCCAGTCTTCTCCATCTTTCGTTTCGCTCATTTTTATGGTCGTCGAATCGGGCTGCATCAGGAAGGCATTGCTGACTTCCGGAAGGTTGAAGTGTGTGTTGGAAAAGCTCAAGCCAGTTGTTTTCAAATCCAGGTTGAGCGTGACTTGTTGACCAACCCAGATTTCCGTATCTTGCTGAATACTGGCGACTACCTCGGCTTTCACGTCCTCATCCTGCGCAAAGACCAAATGGGGAAGAATCAAGCAAAGACACAAAACTAACTTAAGGGAATAGTTACTCATTGCTTTCCCCTGTCTCGCTTTTCGCACCATCATCGGTGATTTCTTTATCCCTGGTTGCCAGTTGATAGTTGAATCTCGCTGCCAGAAAATCGGCAGGCCGTGTCTCGACTTTGCGTAACCACATCGCGCGCATGGCCTCTTCACCCATGGTTTGGTCCGTGGCGTCTATAACCTGCTCACTGGATGATTTATTGACGCGACCGGTGTCGTCAAAAACGATTTCGTCAGCCTCTAACTGCCCACCGGTTCCCCCAAAATCATCATCCGGCGGAGCGAGGGCCTGCTTGCGTAACCTGGCGATCTCCAGGTTTTGCTCGGCTTCAAGCCAGTTTGGTCGTTTCATCAGGGCTTTCTGATAGGACTCAATCGCTGCTTCGTATTGACCCTGCATGATCAGGGCATTGCCACGGTTATAATTGGCATCCGCGCTGCCTGAACGCCCCAGTACCGTGGCGGCATTTTCAAAGTCACCTGCCAGGAACAATGCCGCCCCGATTTGTTCCGCTGAAGTAAATTTGGCCGCCGCTTCCTGATATTCCCCCTGGTCCATCAGTCGTTGCCCCTGTTGCTCGGGTGTAAACCAGAGATCCAGCCATTCAAAGGCCATGGCTGAGGGCGCTATCAATAAACACAAAATGGCGAAGACTAAGCGAGCCAGGATGGGGCCAGGTTGGCTCCAGGTTACCGCTTTGGCTGGTTGTATCTGTTTCATTCGACTGACACCGATCCGCCTTTGCGGAAAAATGACAACATGACGAGCGCCAATATAAACAACAGGTAATAACCCCCATCCTTCCACTGCTGGCCTTCCTGCGATGGTACATGGCTGATGCTGCGTTCGATTTTGGACGTAAGGCTTTCGATATCGGCCTTATCAGCGGTCACAGTGGTAACAGTCCCGCCCATGACGTCAGCGGCCTCGCGGAGTGAATCCAAATCCAAAGCGGGTGCCGGGTAACTGCCCGAAGGGGGAATCACTTCCGGCCCGGCGGCCATTGCCAGAATATGTACCTCAATTGAGTATTGTTGATGTGTTTTCTTCAGCGCATCCAGCTGCGATCTATCCACACTGTCGGTGATCAGAACAATGGAGCCGGGCACGCCTGCTTTCTTGAGACGTTGGCTGGCGAGTGTAATGGCCTCGGCAGTTTCATCACCCTCCATCGGCATTGCTGCGGGCTCAAGCGCGGTGGCAAACGTATTGATAATTTCGGCGTCGGATGTAAGTGGCATCACCAGGTGCGCGCTACCTGCATAGGCTATCAAGCCTGTGCGTACGTCCTTTTTAAGATCCAACAGGTCATGGATCTTGATCACACTGCGTTGCAGACGGCTGGGCTGTATGTCCTGTGCCAACATTTGGGGTGTGACCTTGATAACGATAAACATGGCGGCCTGGTCTTCACTGAATGGTGAGGCCTGCATCTGCCAACTCGGTCCGGCCAGGGCCAGCATGCCCACCAGCCAGGCAATACCAAGCATGTAAACAGGTCTCCAACGGCTATCTTCACCACCATCGCTGAGTGTTAAGTGACTCAATAATTTTGGACTGATGACACGTTTCCATGCACGTAGCGAATCACTGCGTTGATATACGCTCCACATCAGGAAGGCCGCTGGTAGCAGCAGTAATAGCCAGCCAGGACGCAGGAAATGAAATTGCTGCAATGAGGCTAGTGTCATGTCAAGCCTATAGTGTAGGGTTCAGCGAGTCGTGAAGTGGTTGGG
>CBDTVF010000123.1:0-8386 GCA_965363775.1 uncultured Gammaproteobacteria bacterium | reverse complement strand
CAGGACGAGATCGACGGTTTTGTTTATGATCCTGCAAGTGGGCTTTTTACCGCAATCAACAAGGAAAGTGACAGTAGCCGTAGTGGCATTGAAGCTGTATTTGACACGCGTTTTGGCAAGTATTTCACGCTTGGAGCTTCATACACCTATACGGATGCCACCGAAAAAGATGCCATGGGTCAATCGGTTCCTGAGGTCCGACGGCCGAAACACATGGCCAGCGTCTCCGCCAACTACTATTTTTTGGAAAACCGTGGAAACCTCAATCTGAACCTGAACTATAACGGCTCGCAACTGGATGTCTTCTACTCACCCACTACTTATATATCAGAGCTGGTCGATATCGATGCCTACACTGTTGTGGATTTGGCTGCCTCATGGCAACTGACCCCTTCGCTGGAGTTGACCGGTCGTATCAGTAACCTGCTGGATGAGGAGTACGAAGAGATCCTGGGCTTTGTGCGTCCTGGCCGGGCAGTGTATGGCGGTTTGCGTGGGCGCTTCGATTTCTAGCAAAAAATCACATTGCGGTGGGCAGTTCGCCCGTGGCATCGCGTGCACTCAGACTTTGCAAAATACCATTTTCGATACTGTATATCCACCCGTGGACCGTCAGTTCCTGGCCTTTTTCCCAGGCACTCTGGACCACCGATGTATTACAGACATGGGAAAATTGTTCCTGGACATTTAACTCGCAAAGTAAATCGAACTGCTTCTGGGCAGAAAGACCCTTGAGTTTGTCCTCATTGAATCTTCTTACGTCCTTTACATGGAGTAACCAACTGTCCAACAATCCATATTGCTTGTCGTCCATTGCCGCCCTGACACCACCGCAACCATAGTGACCGCAGACGACTATGTGCTCAACCTTCAAAATTTCGACGGCATACTGAATGACAGACAGGCAATTGAGATCAGAGTGCACCACAACATTGGCGATATTTCGATGAACAAACACCTCACCCGGTGGCATATTGACTATCTGGTTGGCCGGCACCCTGCTGTCTGAACAGCCAATCCACAAATATTCGGGGTTCTGCTGTTTGGATAGCGATGAGAAAAAGTCAGGGTTTTCTACCTTTATGGCATTTGCCCACTCACGGTTTCTATCGAAAAGATGTTTTATTGTTCCCAAAATACCAAACCCTCTATTTCTCTATCACCCAATCATGCTGTTCACTAGGATATTAACGAAGATGAACGCAGTTGCAACTATTTCACCACTTGTCCTTCAATAACCCAGGTCAAAATCAATGATATGAGACAAGGGTCGTTCCTGTATAAAACTTTTGTAGTTTTCAACAAAGATTCTGACGATATCCTCGGGAAAGCTCATCGCTGCGGTATGTGGCGTGATGAAGACATTGGGCAGTTGCCATAACAGGCTATCCTGATCCAGTGGCTCATTTTCAAATACATCAAGAACCGCACCACCAATAACACCTTCACGCAAGGCACAAACCAGGTCTGCCTCGTTAATGATGCTACCCCTACCCACATTCATCAGCACCGCAGAAGATTTCATCAGGCTGAGATTATCAGCGCTGATAAAATGTTTTGTCTGTGGCGTTTCCGGCAGCGTGAGGACGATGTAATCCGGTTCCTTAAAGAAACCAGCAAGGTCATCCAGGGTATGCACTTGATCAACATTCTCGCAGGGGCGACCGGATCGATTGAGCCCGATAACCCGAATTCCAAATTGCCGTGCCGTACACGCAAGATGAGCACCAATTGAGCCCAGGCCTACAATTCCGAGCGTGATTTCTTTTGATGATCGATAAGACAGGGGTTTCCAGTTCTGTTTCATCTGGTTGATTCGCATCGTAAATATTCGTCGCTCTAATGCGAAAAGGTAGGTCATCACATACTCGCTGATCAGCGGGCCGAATATGTCTTTTGCACCGGTTAAAACATAATCCCGGCGCAAACCCGGCCGGCATAAACAATCCACACCAGCCCAGCTTGACTGCACCCATTCAAGCGCATGTGCCGAGGCAAGCATCTTTTCCACCAGCGGTGGATCACCAAGAATGATATTGCATCCGACAATCAGTGCCTCCGCTAAGGGCTGATCGGTAGCTACCTGGATTTCCAACTGTGGCAGATTGGCTGCCTTTATCAGTGCGGCATATTTTGCAACGTCTGCTGCCAGGATAAGTAGCCTGTTCACAGGATTTTACACGCGGCCGTAAGAGACGGAATTGAGATGGGGTTTCTAGCCAGAATATTCAGTCTCAGCCAAAGTCACTATGATTAACAGGTATCCCGTCGTGCCAGTTCCTTCAATTTATCATCATCCAGTATGGCTACTTTTTTACGGTTAACACGGATGATTCCTGCGCTCTGAAAACGCGCCAGGACCCGGGAGATGGTTTCTGTAGCCAAACGAAGATTGCTGGCGATATCGCGGCGCGACATACTCAGGTTGAATTCTTTTGAAGAATAACCCCGGCTTGCGAAACGAACGGATAAGGAGCAAAGCAAGCGTGCAATTCTCTCCTCGGCACTGAGATCAGCAGCACTTGCCTCAAGCTCGGCAATATGCAAACTCATAACGCGAAATAATTCATCCTGCAAAGCAGGTAGTTGCCGCGCCATTTCACTAACGGATTCAAAACTGAGCCCGCAAACAGAACTGGTATCAAGCGCTACTACATTTGCCCTGTGGACCTTCTCATGAATAGCATCAAAACC
The DNA here is from genome assembly GCA_965363775.1 of uncultured Gammaproteobacteria bacterium. Taxonomy (GTDB): domain Bacteria; phylum Pseudomonadota; class Gammaproteobacteria; order Xanthomonadales; family SZUA-36; genus SZUA-36. Next base: position 5,692 of record CBDTVF010000123.1, on the reverse strand, counting down.
GATGATTTCACCCGGAAGATAAAACCCCAATACTTGTTCTTCACCGTTCTTGTCGATTACATAGCTCTTGAAGCAACCGGCGCGAACTGCTGCAATTGACTGAAATTTATCACCGGCACGGAAAATGTGCTCGCCAGGCTGAATCGGGCGGGATTTATTGACAATATGTTCGAATTGCTCAGTACCAGCAGCATCGAGGCTACGTGGAAGGCACAAATCACCAAGCGTACACTGGCTGCAGGCAACCTGTAGGCGTTCTGGGAAATAAGGTTTTTGTTGATTATCCGAGCCCATATATCGCTAAATCCACAGCCTGCGTAATTGATGAGCAGTGGATTATAGCCTAACAAGCTCGCTAAATGACCTTTGAGTATGATTTTCCTTGCAGATCGTTGATCAAATATTCATCAAATTTCATCGCGATTACACGTAGCAACAGCAGTCCGGTCGGTGTAACTTCAATACTTTGCTCGGACAGTTCAATGAGGCCATCCTCTTCCAAGGGGGCTAGTGAAGCCAGCTCCAATGCAAAATAAGTATTGAAATCAATTCCATATTTTCGTTCAAACTCACCAAAACGGACATTGCCCTGGCACATAATTGCCGAGACTATTTCGCGTCGAAGTTTGTCTTCACCGCTCAGACTCAAACCCCGCCATACCGGTAGACTGCCTATATCAATGGCTGCCTGCCAAGCGCGTATATCCTTGATGTTCTGTACGAAACTGTTACCGACCTTACCAATTGCACTGACGCCCATGCCGACCAGGTCCGTCTCGCGACAGGTGGAATATCCCTGGAAGTTTCGTTGCAATGTGCCGTCTTCCATCGCCAGCGATAGTTCATCATCAGGCAAAGCAAAATGGTCCATACCAATGTACACATAACCCGCTTCAACCAGCTTTTTGATGGTTGAGTCCATTAATTGCAGACGCACTTCGGGCGCCGGAACCTGCTCCGACTTGATCATACGCTGGGCACGAAACAGGTGCGGCAGATGAGCATAGTTATATACCGACAAACGATCTGGACGGGATGTAAGTACTGAATCAATGGTAGTTTCAAACGACTCCGCAGTTTGTAACGGCAGTCCATAGATCAGATCCACCGACACCGAATTGAACCCGGATTCACGTGCAGCATCAATCAATCGCAGGGTTTTTTCTTCATCCTGAATGCGGTTGACGGCCTTTTGTACAGCAGGATCAAAATCCTGAATCCCCATGCTGACCCGGTTAAAACCAATATCGGCCAGGTAGGCAATTCTTTCTTCGTTAACGGTCCGTGGGTCGATTTCAATAGAGAATTCACGACTGGAAGAGCGGCTCAAAAGAAAGTTTCTGGATAAAGTTTCAACGATGTGCTTGAGCTGAATGTCATCGTAATAGGTTGGTGTTCCGCCACCAAAATGTAACTGGATGACCTGGCGATCCCGGTCAAACAGTTTACCCTGCATCTCAATTTCTTTATCGAGGTGCTTAAGGTAAGTCTCGGCAAGCTGCATATTCCGCGTTACTTTTTTGTTACAGGCACAGTAATAACAAAGCTCTTTGCAGAACGGCAAATGCACATACAACGACAATGGTCTCGGGATCAGGTCGTCATTACTGTTCTGTACATGGCGACGATATGCCTCTGCATCAAAACCCTCGTGAAACTGCAACGCAGTCGGGTACGAAGTATATCGAGGCCCGGCCAAGCCGTACTTGGTGATCAGTTCTGCCGGAAAAGTCGTTGTAATAGCCATTGCGAAGCCTCCCATGCCCTTCAGGCAGACAGGGGTTTACCTCCCACTGTCGGACAGAGGACGTCAAATGTCCTGATTGAAATTTGTTGAACTTCAACATGCCCTGTCATGAAAAATCTGCCTCTATGGTTTCATTGCTTGTGCAGGGCACGGTATCACCACCCTGTTAATTGACAAATGACTCAGGTCAAGAACACTCTAGGAACCACGATTTGCGTGCTTTCGTGAGTGTACGACGGGAACTGAGAGCAATTCACATGACTTGAATCAATTTCATGTTTTGTTCCGACCACTATATTGTGCGGCCTTTTTCCAAAGAGTTTTGTATTCCAATATCATCAATATTCGCACTATAAGTGACCCTCCCAGGAATCCTCACTCTTCAATTTCCAAGGCTTCTTTTCGTGATTCATGTCAGTTACCACAGCCAAATTTACGCGTAGATTGTATTCTGCAAACCTGTTAGCGAAAAAAAGCAGGTAGCCAGATCTCTCGAGGAGCACAAAAGCATGAAGACACCCACTTTATTGGCATTGTTCCTGTGCCTGGGACTTACAGCGTCAAACATTGCTGCAAAAACAAAAGATAACGTGATACCTGCCGCTGAAGTTACGTCAGTAAATGCGCCAGCATTGGAAGACAGGATCAGCAATGGTGAAAAGCTCTATACAACCAATTGCGCTGCCTGCCACCAGGTAACAGGCAAGGGTCTTACCGGCGCCTTCCCTCCTCTGGCAGGATCTGATTACATCGCCATTGATCCGATGAACGCAGTGCGGGCTGTTATCAATGGCCTGACCGGCCCGATTAGTGTAAATGGCAACGACTATAATTCGGTCATGCCCAATTTCTCGTACATGAGTGATTCGGATGTGGCCGATGTGATTACCTTTGTTATCAACTCATTCGGGAACAAGGGCGGAAACATCAATGCAGCGCAGGTTGCCGCGGCACGTGGTGGCGAAAAAGTCACCGGCCCTTCAGATCACCCGGTATCAGCCAGTGAAGAGATGACCTACCAGGCTGCACCTTCGGCAATCAATGCAGACGATACACGTCGTTTTATCGATTCAGAAGGTCCGAATATCACCCGGGCTGAATTCGATACTGCCACGCAAATTTTCTTCCAGCGTTGCGTGGGTTGTCATGGCGTTTTACGAAAGGGTGCAACGGGCAAAGCCTTGACCACCGATGTCACACGTGAGAAAGGTACCGATTACCTGAAGGCCCTTATCACTTATGGTTCAACCGCCGGTATGCCCAACTGGGGAACATCCGGTGACCTGAGCAAGGAACAGGTCGACATCCTGGCACGTTTCCTTCAACACGAACCACCGGTACCACCGGAATGGGGAATGGCGGAAATGGTCAACAGTTGGAACCTGCTGGTCAAACCTGAAGACCGTCCTGACAAACCCCAGCATGATTTGAATATTGACAACTTCTTTGCCGTAACCCTGCGTGATTCCGGCCAGCTGGCCATTATTGATGGCGACACAAAAGAAACTGTTGCCATAATCAAGACCGGATACGCGGTACATATCTCCCGGCCATCTGCATCAGGACATTACCTTTTCACCATCGGTCGTGACGCAAAAATCGACATGATCGATTTGTGGATGAACCCGCCTCAGCGTGTAGCTGAAATCAAGGTCGGCCTGGAAGCACGCTCGATTGAGTCTTCCAAATTTCCTGGCTATGAAGACAAGTATGTAATCGCCGGTTCCTACTGGCCACCGCAATACACAATCATGGATGGCGACACACTGAAGCCATTGAAAGTCGTATCAACACGCGGTATGACGGTAGACACGCAGGAATATCACCCTGAGCCACGGGTTGCGGCAATCGTCGCGTCACATGAACACCCGGAGTTCATCGTCAACGTCAAGGAAACCGGCAAGGTCCTGTTGGTTAGTTATGAAGACATCGATAATCTCAGTGTTACGACCATTGGTGCCGCTCGCTACCTGGATGGTGGTGGCTGGGATGCGAGTTATCGTTACTTCCTGGCCGCAGCCAGCCAATCCAACAAGATTGCTGTCATTGACTCAAAAGAACGTTCACTGGTCACACTCGTAGATGTAACCCACATCCCACATCCGGATCGTGGCGCAAACCTGGTTGATCCGGAGTTCGGTCCTGTCTGGGTCACCAGCGCACTGGGTAATAAGAATGTTACTTTCCTTGGAACCGATCCTGAAGGCCATCCACAACATGCGTGGAAAGTGGTCCGCACACTGGCGGGTATGAGTGGTGGTTCCTTATTCGTCAAATCCCACCCGAATTCAAAGAATCTCTGGGTTGATGCACCTTTGAACCCTGATACCAGGTTCTCCCAGGCGATTGCTGTTTTCGACATTGATAACCTGGAAGCGGGTTTTGAAGTTCTACCAATTGCTGAATGGGCAGAGCTGGGTGAAGGGCCAAAACGTGTTATCCAGCCTGAATACAACAAGGCAGGTGACGAGGTCTGGTTCTCCGTCTGGAATGGTCTGGAGCAAAAATCAGCCATCGTGGTTGTTGACGACAAGACCCGTAAGCTCAAGACGGTCATCAAGGGACCGGAATTCGTGACACCAACAGACAAATTCAATATCTATAACACGGCCCACGATATTTACTGATCTGAGCCGTTTAACGTTTATACGATGGGTTGTAATTCCGCACCCGATCGAATTTTTAAATCAATATATTAGAGGACACAGTTATGAAAAAGAGACTTGCTACGGTCGCTATGCCCGTAGCCCTGTTGGCTGCGCAACTTGCAATGACCAGTGCACCGGCAACTGCGGCGGATACTTTAGGCGAATCATTTACAGAGGGAAAGGCTGGTTACAGCTTACGCTGGCGTCTGGAGAATGTTGACCAGGACCCACTGCCCAATGATGCAACTGCAATACCTTTGCGGGCACGGATAAACTTTCATACAGCGGATCTGTACGGGTTTTCAGCAAAAGCAGAGTTTGACTACGTCTTCAACTTTGGTGTTGACAACTTCAATGCAGGCGGCGGTAACACACCTAACCCGCCCGGCTATCCGGTCATTGCTGATCCGGGCGGTGAAGATCTGAACCAACTGTTCCTGCAATACAAAGCCAAGTTCGGTGGCCAGTTCCGGATTGGTCGACAACGCATTATTTACGACAATGCCCGTTTCATAGGCAACGTTGGCTGGCGCCAGAATGAACAGACCTACGATTCATTTTCTTTCGGTCACAAGACTGACGGCGGATGGAACTTCCAGTACTCCTATATAGATAAAGTTAACCGCATCTTTGGTAACGATGTACCGTCAGGTGAGCACGATCAAAGCACGAATCTGTTCAATGTCACCTATGACTTCAAGAAGGTCGGCAAGCTGACAGGGTACTACTACGACATCGATAATGAAGATGCTGCCGCCTTGTCCAATACGACCTGGGGCTTGAGGTTTTCCGGAAAAGCGGGCGGTGATGGTTCGCCAATCGGTTACACACTTGAATACGCAAACCAGGCAGACAATGCCGACAACCCCGTAGATTATAAAGCCGATTACTGGCGTGTTGACCTGTCGGCAGCAATTAAACAGGCAACTGTCTACGTCGGTTATGAATCCCTTGGTGGAAGTGACTCTGAGCCCGGCCAGGCATTCCGTACACCCCTGGCAACACTGCATGCTTTTAACGGTTGGGCAGACAAGTTTTTGAATACACCAGATGCCGGTCTGAATGACTTCTTCATAGGTGTCAAAGGCAAGCTCGAGAAATGGAACTGGAACGTGCTTTATCACGATTTCTCGTCAGAGTCCGGTTCTACTGATTTCGGTGTTGAGTATGACGGAGTCATCACACGGAAATTCAAGGACCATTACTCAGTTTTGTTTAAAGCAGCCCATTTTAAAACTGACAATCGCGCATACGGGGATACAACCAAGTTCTGGGTGCAACTCACTGCTGATTTCTA
>CBDTVF010000122.1:0-8387 GCA_965363775.1 uncultured Gammaproteobacteria bacterium | reverse complement strand
TAAACAATGCGGGATAAAAAATGTTGCGGCAGGATATATTGAAAACCAGCCAGCACACGTTCAATGAGTGTACTCATCGGAAATTTGTTTGTGGGCGTATGTTTGTCATCGGTCACATTATAAGGTTGTCAGGATCAAGTCTGTTATTGTTTTCATTGTCATACCCGTCTCCAGGCATAATCTCTGCTTGCAGATCCGGTACGTCTTTCCGGGTTTATTTTCCAAATTCAGTCGTTTATGGATTAATAATTGAGTTTTCAGGTTCCAGGTGGCATCTTTTTTTGTCAAATGTCCAGCGCAAACTGCGCACTTCTGATTTGTAGTCCAGACATAAATAAAGTGTTAAGTTTTTGTTAGAAATCCTGCTATAATATTTTCGGTCGGTCTGCTTGTGCCGGTTGTTAACTAATAAAATTTTTCCACCTTGAGGAAATGGTGTTTTTTTAATATCTTATGGGCTCTTGGCGTAATAATAATGTCTTGTCCGATGTCTGCCATCGTCTCTGTTTTCATTCATCAAGATTTAATCGATAGGAACAATTCCATGAATACAAAAACCCGAATTTGGTTTTCCGTGCTCTCATTGATTCTGATGATGGGCTTGTCTCCCCTGTTATTTGCAGCGGAAACGACCTCGTCTATCAAGGGCAATGTCTACGATGGTAGCGGCAGCCCCATAGAAGGAGCCTCGGTTGTTGTTGAGGATATGCGCACCAATGTAGCGCGTCCTTACACTACCAATAGCGCTGGCGCCTTCCTGGCTTCCAAACTACCAGTTGGTGGCCCTTACAAGGTGACTGTTAACAGTGTCACATCATCCATGGTTCAAAGTATCACCCTGGGTGAGATACACAATATGGCAATCGAAGTGACCAGTGCTATGACCATGGAAGAAGTCGTGGTTACCGGTGAAAACGTGGATACGGTGGTGACGGCTGCTGGGCCTGCTGCCGCTTTTTCCGCTTTTGAGATTGAAACCTCGGTAGCGTTCAACCGTGACATCGTAGATATTTACACGATTGATCCACGCTTGAACCTCGATAACCAGGATGATGGTTTCGCAATGAACTGTGCTGGTAAAAACCCACGGTTCAACAGCATTACGCTGGATGGTGTCAGCATGGGTGACCGCTTTGGTTTGAATGACAATGGTTATTCAACTGCGGTTGGTATGCCATTCCCTTACGATGGTATCAGGCAGGTAGCCGTGGAATTAGCACCGTTTGACGTGACTTATGGTGGGTTCTCCGCCTGTGCCATTAACGCAGTGACCAAACAGGGTGGCAATGAGTGGTTCGGTGGTGCATTTTATGAGTTCACCAACGACTCCCTTCGTGGTGATTCTCTCACGGTAGGTCCTGAATCGCGGGATTTGAGCACCGCTGATTTTACTGAATACAACTGGGGTTTTAATCTTGGTGGACCGATCGTCAAAGATAAATTGTTCTTCTTTGGTGCCTATGAAAAATTTGACAAACCACGTTTTCTGGCCCGTGGCCCGGCAGGTTCTGGTAACGGTGAAGAGCGTCCTTGGTTGAGCCAGTCGGATTATGACCGGATCAATGCTATTGCCAACGATGTTTATAACTACGATACCGGTGGTCAACCCACTGACGGTGGACAGTATGGCGAAAAATACATGATTCGTCTTGACTGGAACATCAATGAGAATCATAGCGCATCGTTTATTTACAACTATTTTGATGGGTTTCAGGACCGCGATTCAGATGGCGATTCGAATGAGTTTGAATTCGCAAACCACTTTTATGTGAAAGGCTCAGAATCAACGACATATACCCTGAAACTGGATTCACAGTGGACGGATGCATTCTCAACAGAGGTTTTTGCAAGTAATAATAAAATGCAGGATACACAGGTTACCGTTGGTGACTGGTTTATGGCAGATCACCAGATCAGCCTCAACAGGGATACTGTTTACCTGGGTGCGGATGACTCCCGTCAGGCCAATAGCTTGAACACGGATTCCAATTTCTACAAATTTGTTGGTAAATACCTTGCTGGCAACCACGTCATCACCGCTGGTTTTGAGCGTGAAGAGCTGACTATTTTCAATATTTTCGTACAGCACTCCAGAGGTGGCGAATACGATTACTTTGATGACTCAGTTGGTAACCCAGCCTATTGTTCAGCCTTGTCCGCAGAGGGTCGTTTTAACGACCCCGATTGCGGTATATCAGGTATCGACAGGTTTGAAATGGGTCGTCCCAGCCGTATTTATTATGGTAGTGGCGGTGAAACCAACGTTGCTACAGATGCCGCAGCCGAATTCACCAACAACCAGAACAGTCTTTACATCCAGGATGAGCTCTATTTCCCGAACAAGGATTTGTCAGTTGTTTTCGGCTTGCGTTATGAATGGTTTGACAGCAAAGACTCGCCTACCTTCAACCAGGCTTTCACCGATGCCAACAACGGATTACGTAACGACTCCACCATTGATGGCGTAGATATCCTGATGCCACGTGTTGGTTTCACCTGGGGTGCGACTGAGGACCTTCAAGTCCGTGGCGGATTTGGCCTGTACTCGGGTGGTAATCCTAATGTCTGGATCTCCAACTCCTACAGCAATGATGGCATAACCAACGTGCAGACACGTTTGAATAACTACGGTGGTTCCGGATCAGTACTCGATGGCACTATTCCGCTGACTGGTTCCAATCCCGGCTTCGATGTCCCACAATCCCTGTATGATCAGGTTGCCGCAACAACAGTAGCAAATGCGAATGATTCATTCATCGCATTGATTGATCCTAATTTCAAACAACCTTCAGATTGGAAGGTTGCCTTAGGTGCTACCTACATGTTCAACAGCGGCGTTCAGATGGATCTTGACTGGCTACATTCCAGAATGGTTGATTCGGCATTGTATGTTGATCTTTCGCAGTCTATCGTCGGTGAAACTGTACTTGGTCACCCCCAATATGATTTCACCAATGGAGAAGACAACTTCATGTTGACCAACTCCAAGTACAAAGCTGACAGTGACGTCCTTTCGGTAAGTTTCAGCCAGTACTGGGATAATGGTCTGGATGCAATGATTGGTTATGCTTATACAGACGCTGAAGATGTGTCACCAATGACATCATCGGTTGCCGGATCAAACTTCAGTAACGTTGCAGTAACCGATATCAATAATCCGAGACCTGCCACTTCTAATTACTCAGTACCACACCGGTTCACTTTACGTACCAGTTGGGGACGTGAATTGTGGGGTGACAACGAAACCCGTATCACGCTGTTTGGTTTCACCAAGCAGGGTCAGGGACAGAGTTACATCATGTCTCGTAACAACCTGGAAGGTGACGGGTATTACGGTCGCCACCTGCTTTACGTACCAACAGGTGAGAATGACCCCAATGTCGTATTCACTGACAGCTTTGATACGGATGCGTTTTTTGAGTGGATAGATGACCAGGGACTCAAGAGCGGGATCATGCCACGTAACTCCAAGAATGCCATGTGGTCTACACGCTTTGATTTACGTATTAACCAGGAAATCCCATTCATCAAGACCAGTAAAGCCAGGTTATATATGAAGATTTATAATATTGGTAACCTGATCAGCGATAAGTGGGGTCACGTGAACGATGCTCAATTCTTCACCCAGGCCGCCGTCAGAGGCAGAATGGATAGTGAGGGAAGGTATGAGTATTCACGTTTCGAAGATGCAGATGTCAATTATCTGCGTGAGAATCGTTCCTTGTGGCAGATTCGTTTAGGACTGGAAGTTAACTTCTGATCTAAACAATAAGAGAGCAAGAGGCCAGCCTCCGGGCTGGCCTTTTTGTTTCTGAGTCGCTGATATGAAAACTGCTGAAAACTGGCTTAAGTATTGTGCCGCCGAAATGAACCGTGCCGGAGTTTTCTTCGGGCATGGAACGGATAACGCGGGTGATGAGGCTGCCTGGATGCTCCTGTACGTGCTTGGTGCACCATTGGACGGTAGCTTTGAGTCATGGGATACCCTGCTGAACAAGGAACAGGAAGGCAGGCTCAAGGACCTGCTGGCACGCAGAATCAATGAGCGTTGTCCATTGGCCTACCTGACGGGAGAAGCCCGTTTCTGTGGTCTTGATTTCATTGTAAGCCCGGATGTGTTGATTCCCCGTTCACCACTGGCGGAACTGATTCTGCAGCAGTTTTCACCCTGGTTAAGGTTGGCTGACGAGGGCAGGGTGCTGGATATGTGCACCGGTGGGGCCTGCATCGCCATTGCCACTGCAAAGTACATGCCTGGATGGGTTGTTGATGCGGTAGATATTTCGGCTGCCGCGCTAAAAGTGGCCGGCAAAAATGTTGCACGCCATGTGATGGAAGACCAGGTCAACTTGATTCAGTCGGATCTCTTCTCGGAACTCGGTGAAGTCAGTTACGATCTGATCGTTAGTAATCCTCCGTACGTGTCTGAAGCTGTATTCGAGCAATTGCCCGCAGAATACCGGGTTGAACCTTCAGGCGGATTGGTCAGCGGTGAAGACGGACTGGATATTGTGCTTAAAATACTGGAAGCTTCACCCCAATACATGAAACAACAGGGAATCCTGATTGTTGAGGTCGGTGAAAGCGCAGAGACTTTACTTGAGCTTTTACCCCATGTGCCATTTTTATGGCTGGAATTTGATCACGGTGGGGATGGGATATTTTTGCTGGAGTATGATCAACTAATCGCATGTCAGGCTGATGTGCGTGTTTTGCTGGAGCAACGAGAAAATGTCTGACAATACCTTCGGGCGATTATTCAGAATGACAACCTTTGGTGAAAGCCATGGGCCCGCTATCGGTTGTATTGTTGATGGCTGTCCACCGGGACTGGAAATTAATGCCGCTGAGATTGAACTGGAGTTGAAACGTCGGGCTACCGGTCAGAGCAGACATACGTCGCAGAGAAAAGAAAAAGACGAAGTACAACTACTGTCCGGTGTATTTGAAGGTCGCACGACTGGCACACCTATTGCCCTGGTGATAGAAAATACCGATGCCCGCTCGCGTGATTACAGCGATATTGCTGAGAAATTCCGACCGGGTCATGCCGACTATACCTACTGGAAAAAGTATGGCATAAGGGACTACCGGGGTGGCGGACGCTCATCTGCACGTGAAACGACGATGCGGGTTGCTGCAGGTGCCATCGCGAGGAAGTATCTGCAGGAGCAACTCGGCATTGAGATACAGGCCTGGTTGGCTCAATTGGGTCCAATCCGGACCGACAATGTCATGGAAATGGATAGCATAGACAGTAATCCATTTTTCTGCCCTGATCCCGGTGTTATCGGACAACTCGAGACTCATATGGACAAGTTGAGAAAATCCGGTGACTCCTGTGGGGCACGGATATCTGCTGTGGCGCGCAATGTACCAGCAGGGCTGGGTGAACCAGTGTATGGCAAACTTGATGCGGACCTGGCGACTGCCATGATGAGTATCAATGCCGCCAAGGCGGTGGAAATTGGTGCCGGATTTGATTGTGTTGACCATTTGGGGACAGAGCACCGGGACGAGATGACACCTGATGGTTTTTTGAGTAATCACGCCGGTGGCATTCTGGGTGGTATATCCAGCGGCCAGGATGTGCTGGTCAGTGTTGCCTTCAAACCGGCATCCAGTCTGCGTATTCCGTGCAGGAGTGTGGATGTCGACGGCAATGTCGTGGAGGTTGTCACCAAGGGTCGTCATGATCCTTGTGTGGGCATCAGGGCAGCACCCATTGTCGAAGCCATGTTGGCACTGGTATTAATGGATCATGTGCTCCGACAGCGGGCACAAAACGGTTAGGCATGTCTGCTCAAGACAGCTAAGCAACAAGGGAATCAGGACTTAAAATGAGTAAAAAATTAAATATCGCGGTAGTCGGAGCAACCGGTGCCGTCGGTGAAGCCATGTTATCAATACTTTCTGAATATGGCTTCGGAGACGCCAACGTGCATGCACTGGCCTCCGGGAAATCACTGGGAAAAACGGTGGAGTTAGGTCACCGCAGCCTGGCTGTCGATGTACTGGATGATTTTGATTTTGCAGGTACGGACTTCGCATTGTTCTCGGCCGGTGGGGGGATCAGCCTGCAGCATGCCCCGCGGGCAGCAGAAGCCGGATGTACCGTCATCGATAATACTTCGGCGTTTCGGCGTGACCCGGAGATTCCACTGATTGTTCCCGAAATCAATGGCGATCTGCTTGCGAACCTCCCTGCAGGCAGCATCATTGCGAATCCCAATTGTTCGACCATTCAAATGCTGATAGCCATTGCTCCGATCCATGCAATCGCCGGTTTGCAGCGGATTAACGTCTCGACCTACCAGTCGGTTTCCGGTGCCGGCAGTAAAGGTTTGGAGGAACTGGCTCGACAGACCATGGACCGTTTGAGTTTCAAGGACGTCGAACCATCTGTGTTTGCACAACCCATCGCCTTCAATGCCATTCCGGTCATCGACTCAATGCAAGAGAATGATTACACACGCGAAGAAATGAAACTGCATTGGGAAACTTGTAAAATTCTCAGGGATGATTCGATAGGTGTCAATGCGACTGCAGTTCGTATACCGGTGTTTTATGGCCATTCCGAGGCCGTGCATCTGGAAACTTCCAGGGACATCAGTATGGCGGCGGTACGTGAAGCCCTGCAAAAGGCTCCAGGGCTTGTTCTGGTAGATGACACCGATCCAAAAGCACAGGTGACGGCGGTTACGCACGCTGCCGGGAAAGACGAGATTTTTGTCAGCAGGTTACGTCGCGATCACACCCATCCAAGAGGGATCAATATGTGGGTGGTGGGTGATAATCTAAGAAAGGGAGCGGCTTTAAACGCGGTACAGATACTAAAAATGATGGTCACGGGTAAAATGCCGGTGGAAACCTGATGCAAGCAAAAGTACACTCATAAGCTGATCGTCAGGGAACGACGGGGAAAACAATGTACAGACGAATTTATTGGGTAGTAGTTGCCGTACTCGGTCTTTTCAGCCCGGGTCTGTTTGCCCTGGGTCTGGGTGGGGCTGTGGTGGAGTCATATCTGGATCAACCATTGGATGTCAGGGTTGAACTTATCAGCCAATTCAATGAAGAATTACAGAGCATAACCGCTGGCCTCGCGTCAGTGGATGATTTTAAACTACTCGGTCTGAGTCGGGCCGCCATTTCCGTGCCGTTGGAATTTGAATTGGTTACGGATACGGATAATCCATATATCCACATCACCAGTCAGTTGAAAGTTAATGAGCCGGTGGTGCAAGTGCTGGTTGAAGTGGTCTGGGCCGGTGGAAGAATGTTACGTGAGTACACATTGTTTTTGGATCCGCCTACGTTCGAATCTGTGGCGCCACCAGTGGCTGTCAGAAATACGCCGAAGCCTGTCAAAACACCGAACCTGGAAAGTTCACCATCTCCTGCAGCAATAGTACGTTCTGAGCCTGCACCTGAAACGCCTGCACCTGCACCGGAAAAACCCACCCCTCGGGAAGAGGTTGTTGAAGAGCCAGTTGTAGAACAACCAACTGAAGAAGAGTTAGTTGAAGAAGAGCCGGCGACAGCAGAACCAGTTACAGAAGAACCAGTTACAGAGGAAGTTTTGACTGAAGAACCTGGCGCTGAAGATGCTGATTTTGATCCAGCTTCATCTGAAGATTCAGATGTGGTTGAGTCAACACCAGAGCAGGAACAAGAGCCGGAAGAAGCTGATGAGCAGTTTTCGGACGACGAGGTTTATGGACCGGTGGCACGTGGTGAAACCCTGTGGGGGATCGCCCGTGATTTTAGCAAGGACAGTGGTTACTCGATTAACCAGGCAATGCTTGCCCTGCAGCGTAATAACCCGGATGCATTTATCAAGGGTAACATCAACTCGCTCAAACGCGGCGCCATCCTTCGTTTACCGGCTTTCAACGAAATTGCTGAATTGACCTCAAGAGAGGCGATGCTGGAAGTTATGCGTCAGGAAGATGAATTCCGTACTGGTGTCCGCACCGTTGCACCTGATTTTGGTACCCCGACCCTCGCCGATAGTGGAGATTACCAGGAATCAGTCACTGAGCCGGTTCCAGAGCCGGTATTGGAAGAGGAAACCGGGCATCTGGAACTCGTACCGCCGGCAGAGCAAGAGATTCCGGATTCGTTGCCTGAGGAACAAACTGTTGCGCAGGCTGCAGCTAACGACTTGATTGAGGAAGAATTGTCCCGTACTGAGGAGGAGCTGGTAAATGCCCAGCAGGAAAACACTTACCTGAACCAGCGAATCGAGGAACTCGAGACACAGGTAGATGCGCAGGCCGAAAAGCCTGTCGGGATCGAAGATACAGACCTGGCAAATATGGAATCCAGCCTTGCGCAGGATCGTGCTTCCGATAAACCTGAACCCCCGGTCGCTTTGACTCCGG
>CBDTVF010000121.1:0-8424 GCA_965363775.1 uncultured Gammaproteobacteria bacterium | reverse complement strand
GACCTGGTCTTCGGGAACGTTCTGGCCTTCATTCGCCGCGTTCCACCACTCAAGTGCAGTGTTCCGCATCAGTCCACGCACGTGGTTAATCTCCTCAAGCGCCAGTTCGATCAAGCTGTCAGGAGTCAGGCTGTTATCTGAGTAGACAGCAAGTTTGCGGGTGTACACCTCGGGGCCGAAATTGTTCGGAACCGATGCAACGGGTAACACCTCGTCACGGATATGCTGCTCGAGTTCACGCAGCTTTTGTGCGGTATTGACGGACTGGTCCTTAAACACATCCCGATCAGACTCTGCTATCCATGTATCAGGCAGCGTTGGCAAGTCGTTTTCGAAGTATGCGGTCGTTTGCTCAAGGGTCTTTAATGCAGCTTCAATTCTTGCCGGATTGCCATCACGCAGGTTTCTTATCCCCACGTCAACCAGTGCCCCAATACCCGCCATACGATTGACTACGGCCGAGTATTTTTCCGTGGGACTGAGTTTTTCTGATACCAGCACCAGGGCCAGTGCGTCTGAAATTTGCTCCACGTACCATTGAGGTTGTTGGCTGAGAACCTTGTCCTCATCCCACAAGCCAAGCTCGAATCTCACCTGGCGTAACAGAACCCTGGCGTCGACCCGTTCCTGTAGTGGCGTGCTTTGGGGCAGGGATGACATGATATGTTCTGTCACACGGTTAAAGGCTATCCAGTCAGTAACGCGCGGCTCTGAGAAATCCTCGAATAGCAATGCTGCGGGCTTCAGGCCCTGTCCGAAGGCAGCGCTTGGGTAAAACTCCACCCAACGGTCAATATAATGATCAACCTGCTGCGCCGAAGAAGATACCTGATCTGGCACGGCTTGTGCTTGAGATACACTGGCGCCGAGAAAAAGAACGCCCGCTAGCAGCATACTGCCAATTCCGTTGTTATACATCTCAGTCTCCTACAAATTAACTACCAACACCAACAGGATCGCGGCCGGTACGACAAATCGCACCAGTATCCGCCAGCTTCTGTATAGGTGGCCATCTTCCAATTGCAACTCATCGAGGGTCGAAGGCTTTTTGAGCCCCCAGCCAGCCAGAATTGCAATCAGCACACCACCAAGGGGCATCATGAAATTCGACACGATATAGTCGAGCGTTTCAAATATGTTGCGTTCCGCAAAGGCAGACAGAAAGCCAAGCGGGTGAAAATCTGCCAGCGTATTGAACGACAGAACCGTACCCAGACCTGCCAGCCACAGCAACGAGACCACGATGGCAACGATCCTCGGCCGGGGCATGCCGGAATAATCTTCCACGGCGGCTACCACGCATTCCATTATGGTGATGGCCGATGTCAGTGCAGCCAGTGCCATCAGGGCAAAAAACATTGGACCTAGTATTGCCCCGCCAGGCATTTGGCCAAAGGCGATCGGGAGCGTCTCGAAAATCAACCCTGGCCCTTCGGCAGGTGACAGACCGTGTGCGAACACGATAGGAAATATTGCCAGACCTGCGATCAGCGCTACCCCGCCATCGGCCACGGCAACAATGAGCGCCGATTTCACGATGGACGATTTTCGGTCCATGTATGCGCCGATAGTCAACAGCACACCAAGACCGATACCGAGTGAGAAAAACGCCTGGCCGACGGCCATTAATACGGTCTGTGAATTGAGCTTGGAAAAATCAGGAACCAAGAGAAACCTGGCACCAGCGGCGAAGTCACCGGCGATGATTGCATAACCGAGTAGTGCAAAGAGGATTACGAATAAAGCAGGGGTTAACCAGCGCAATACATTTTCGAGTCCGCGGCGTATGCCCGCAGCCACTGTCATGGCGGTCAGCCCAAGAAATACTACCTGCGAGACGATCATTCGCCCCGGGCTGCTCATTAACCGGTCAAGGGCCGCTGAGGACTGGTCTGAGGTAATGCCTGTAAAGCCTACCGTTAGTGCGTGGTAGAAATAATCGATGGTCCAGCCCGCCACCACCGAGTAAAAACTGAGCGCGATAAAAGCCCCGAGCGCGGCCATCTGACCGTACCAGCGCCAGGCGCGGGAGATGCCTTCGCGTTGCGCCAGGTTGTCCATGCTTTTGACGACGCTGGCACCCCCCCTGCGGCCGACGAGGAATTCCGCAATCAATGCTGGCAGTGCGATAAAGGCGATTGCTGCCACATATACGAGCACGAACGCACCGCCACCATTTTCTCCGGCCACGTAGGTGAATTTCCAGACATTCGAGATACCAACAGCGCTGCCGATCGCAGCAGCCATGAACATCAGGTTGGATGACCATTTTCGGTCGCCGCGAAGCTTGCCTGTGTCGTTCATCCCCGGTATTCCTCATCATGCAGGTTCATCTTGATGACTTTTGTGTGCAGTCCATCAGGGTCGCGTTCGAGCTCATACATATCACCCACAGGGATGGGCTGGGCCTGAAGCTGCCTGGATAAGGCGCGTCGGTCATCTTCATCCAGATGCAGACCGCCGAGCGCGAGATTCTCACCGGCCCGGGACCTGCTACCAACCCCAAGGATCACTGAGGCTACTTGCGGCCTGTCCAGGACCCAACGTGCCGCGACGGTAGCAATGGATGTTGAGTGCTTGTTGGCAATAGTCCCAAGCACTCCCAGTAAAGCCTGAAAAGCATCCCAGCCACCGATTTCGTCGATGATGAGTCGGTATTTTTGCATTGAACGGTTCATAACAGCGGGGCAGGGGGCGCCGAGGTACTTTTCGGTCAGAAAGCCGCCTGCGAGCACACCGTAGGGCAGTAACGCAATACCCGTGTCTGCCGCAAGTTTAACCATGTGTTTTTCCGGTCTGCGATCGAGCAGGGAGTACTGTGATTGTATGGATACTATGCTGGCGCCGTTAGCGATAATCTCGCGCATATGCGCCGTATCGAAATTTGTTGTACCGAGTAGCCGTATTTTTCCGGCTTGTTGCGCCCGGACCAGTCGATCGACCATGTTTTGCAGGCCCGGAGCAGCGTAATTCCACCAGTGAAACTGGAGCAGGTCGAGTTGTTCGACGCCAAGGCGTTTGAGTGATCGGTCAATCGCAGCATCAATGTCCCGGTCGGTCAGTTGCTGCAGTGTATTCCTGTCGGGTGCAAACTTGGTGTGGATCTGGATCTTATCGGGATCAATCAGACTGCGGCGGAATTTCCCCAGTAAATCTTCCACACCGGTGTAGATGTCGGCGCAGTCAAAAGTCGTAAAGCCGTGCTCAACAAGTTCGGCAAAAATCCGCAGGATTTCCTGCTCAGAAGCAGGCCCACCGCCGTGATCCGGTGTCAGTTGCCAGCAACCATTGATGACACGTGCAATCGTGTAGCCCGGTGCAAGCCCGATTCGTTCGATCTCAGTCATCGCTCGCAGGGCTCAACGGAACAACGGTCGTTTCACTGTGCCGAAAGGTGGTTTTTCCGGTGCGCGTTATTTTGAAGCGGGCGCCGCAATGGGGATCCGGGCAGGCAATTTCTGCATCCGTGGACATCCAGTCATTCTTATCTGTCATGCGTTGTTTTGCCGGTAACAGCGGCAGGATTGCGGCCAATGCATAGATGGAGAAACTCTGACCTGCCGGCAGTTTCAGATTTTCACCGGATAGTTCGAAATAGTCACCAACTGTGTGATTACATATCATGGCGTGCTGGTCACCGACGACCTCTACACGTATATCCCAAAGTTCAAATGCATCATTTGTATCGGTCATATCGTGTGTCCTTGGGAATCGAACCTCATCCCCGCTCGTGGTGGTGTCACTTTTGTTGCTTAGTAGCGCCAACTCGTCAGGTCAGCACCCTCGGGTGCAGTCGCCTCAATGCGTTCAAGAATTTTGGGCAAGTACATGGTGTTGTAACGTAATCGGGAGATGTGATTGCCATTCTCCTGGTCACCATTCCAGCAGTGCTCGGCCCTGTCTCCGTAATCCACCTCACCGCCATAGTAAGGGTCAGTTGTGCTCTCCAGAAACTCTTCGGTCAGGTACACGGCATTGTTCAGGTAGTAGTTATCCATGTCGCCGACATAGATATGCAGTTTGCCTTCCAATTTTGGCCCCAGGGTCGACCAATCACGTTCCAGGATGTAACGAAGATCATAATTTTCCTTCCAATACTCGGCTACCTCATGGTTAATCTCACCGGTCTGCTTGTCCCAGATTCTTACCGGGTAGCCGTCTTTGCCCATCGGTGACCAGGTGGCCTCCCAGATATCATACTGTCCACCGGAACGACTTTTGTCTCCTAAAACAGCTTCCAGGCGGTTGTAGTCGTATTGACTTGCACGGGTGTTACCAAGGTAGTCACGGCCACCCGGGCGTGGCAACTTCAGGAACTGGCTTTCATACCAGTATGCATTGCTGTCCTCGTAGATGTTGACTGTCATATAAGCGCGGAAATCAATTGGATCCGGACAAGCTATGAATGCGCCGTTGTATTCGTCGGGATAGAACACCTGCACGGCCATGGCTTCCCAGCCTCCGGTCGAGCCACCGTAGGTAAAACGTGCCCAACCCTCACCAATTCCACGAAACTGCTCCTCGATGTAAGGAATCAGCTCATAGGTGATCGCGTCACCATAGGGTCCCTGGTTGGCGGAATTGACGGCGTAGGAATCATCGTAATATGGCGTGGGATGTTGTATCTCGATCACGATAAAGCGCGGAAAGTCATCGCTGATCCAGGTTTGATAGAAGTCATAAGCTTCCTGTTGCTGGATGATGTTGTATCCACTGACACCAAAGCGTTCGCTGAAATCCGCTTCCAGGTCCGGATCCGGCGGCAGCGTACGGAAGCTGCCGATGTTGTCTGGAAAATGGCCATGAAAGATCATCAATGGGTAATGCGCATTCGGGTGTTCTTCGAAGCCCTTCGGTAATAACACGTGTGCGCCCAGGTAAATATCCTCACCCCAGAACTCAGAAAGCAACTCACTGCGCATGCGGATGTGCCTGACGAACTCAGTGTCTTCCGGTGACTCAATTTCAGGAATAACCTGATCGAGAACCAGGTCAAAGTAACCGGACCCTGATTCATCTATCGAAATCTCTACCGGTTTCGAGTAAAAATTACCCGGCTTGCGGTTCCATTTCTGACCTTCGCCACGGTCGGGTGGCAGGCTCACCACTTTGCCGTTGCCCAGATGGTAATCCTTATAGCGATTCAGCAGCACCTGTATGTAATAGGTGCCGGCCGGCAGTTTGGATAAACTTTCCAGTGGAAACCCAATGGCTTGCTTGTCAATGACGACAGCCGACCCCTGCTGCCAGTTTTCAACGTTGATGCCGAAGACCAACTGGGTTTGACCCGAGTTACTGACGAGAAAGCGTGGTTCTTCGCTGTCATGGGTTGCCAGCAAGAGCAGTAAACGGCCGTCCTGGGCCTCCTGGGTCAGGTCAGGTTCAAGGGTGACTGAGAATGAGAGACCGTCCTCTTTTTCTATATCCATTTCCATTTCCATTTGGCAGGCTGAGGAAGAAATGAAGAGAAGCATTAGTATTACCACGCCGGGTATTGTGGGTTTCATTTTAGTCTCCGGGTCATGAACAAGTACGGCATAGCTACTTACCCGTATTTGTCCGAATGTAATTAAGAATCTGACCGCCAATGGGGTTATCAGGATGCATGGATGCCATGGCTTCCGCGATGGGTCTGGCTTGTTCGAACAGACCTCTTTTCAGGTAGTGGTCTGCCAATCCGTATTGAAAATCCAGGTTTTGTGGTTCGAGTGCCAGCGCGGTCCGCAGTTCGCTTTCTGCTGCCGCGATGTTTTGCTGATGCGCGTAAAGGAGTCCGAGGTTGTAGTGAATGCGGCCCCGTTCCGGTAATCCCTTTGCTGCCCGTTCAATGTATACGACCGCTTCCCGGTATTTCTGAACCTCCACCAATAGCAGGCCAAGAGAATAGGCTACATCGTATAATTCGGGTTGCTCTGCGACGACCTCACGAAGTAATTGTTCTGCCTCGCCGTTCATGCCGCGTTGGTTGTAAAGGACGGCCAGGTTCGTCTTGGCTGGAAAGAACTGATCATCGATCCGGATGGCTTCTTCGTATTGTTTGACCGCATCATCCGGTCTGTCCAGCCGCGTATACAGGTTGGCGAGGTTGTGGCGGGAAGCAGCGAAATCTGCCGAATACTTCATCGCTTCGACATATTCCAGCAACACGGCCTGGTAAACCTTTTGCTGTTCCTCATCCAGAAGTTCTGCCATCTCGCCGGCCAACCGGCTTACGGCCTCGATTCGAACAGATTTCACAGGATCATACAAACCGGGGGCAATCAGTTTCGTCAGTCTTTCCATGTCGGGGAGATAAACGGCTGCTACTGCCGTCCTGCGTATCAGGGCTTCCTCGTCCATCAGGGCAATTTCCATGGCCTGGGTAACTTCCGCGCCCGGATAGGCTGCTAATAACGACAGGGCAGTGGCCCGCACATTGACCGGGTATAGCAGATCCTGTGACAGACGCAGCAGATCCGGTCCGACATCCGGATCTCCCTGCCTGGCCCTGGCAAGAATGGTTCCATAGTGAGACTTTTCACCAGGCCCGTACCATTTGTGCACACTATCCTGCGACCACTGAGATGACTCGTCCACATGACAACGCAGACAGGGGTCGGGCGCATCAATAGCGGCAGCAAGTACGGGATCCGGTATCCGGAAACTATGGTCAGGACGATAGTCCACACCCATGTAATAACGCCCGGGCATATGACATTGCATACACAGAGCACCGGTACCGACCTCAAACAGGATTTCACCGTCAGCGGATTTTATCGCTTCACCTTCTTCACCTTCCTGCTTATGAAAATGGTGCTCGTAAATGTCGTATTGGGCAGCCCGGTGACATTGCAGACAAAGCTCGTTGTCTTCTTTGATAAGTTTTATGGAATGCACTTCATGACAATCGCTGCAACGCACATCGTGGCGATACATTTTGCTTTGAGTGAAGGAGCCATAAACGTAGACCTCGTCCTGTATCTGGCCGTCAGCAAAATAGAGATTTTGGTCCAACAGACTGGGCAGGTAAGTATTCAGTAACTCAGTTTCCGTGTGTGGGTCGTCCCCAATTGCTGCACGCCGGGAATGGCAGGGGGCGCAGAGTTCCACCAGTTCTCTCGAGTTGAGCCCCGAGGTTTTGCGTACCAGTTTGTAATTCTCTGTCTGCAGGCGGGCCATTTCTGACATCTCCGCCCACTCCACGTGGCTGGAGCCCGGACCGTGGCAGGCTTCACAACCGACATCGATATCAGACCATGTCGTGTTGTAACTGTCGGTTGCAGGATCGTAGTTTTTCTTCAGGTTGGTGGAGTGACACTGGGCGCACATACCGTTCCAGTTCTGTGCCGCATTGGTCCAGTACAACCAGTCGTCGGGATCGGTCGGCCCTCCGGGTGGCACCCGAAACCACTCGTTGTCTCTGGAATCCCAGGCAATGGGTAAAGTCTGAAGTCTTCCGCCAGGGAAAGGTATCAGGTACTGCTGCAATGGAAACCAGCCAAATGTGTGGGTAATCTCAAATTCCCCCATCTCACCGCCGGGGCCATTGGTATGGACAAAATATTTTCCGTCGTTCTTATAGAAACGTGAGGTGATGCCGTGAAGGGTAAACTCCACATCATCAAAGTTTCCCAATACGGTTTTTTCATTTGCCACGTCCATGGCCAGGTCGTGATGCGAACCCTCCCAGTTGTCATACTCGAGCTTGTGGCAGTCCTGGCATTCAACACTGCCAACAAACCCTGGTTCCGGACTAGTAATCGGGATGCCTTCGGTGTTTTTCACGACGGTGACATAGTAGACCGGCAGGGAAATCACGATGACCATCGCTGCAATCAGACCGGCCAGTTCCCATGACCTTGTTTGGTGAGTTGGACGCTTCATGTTGTCTTCGGATAGGTGACCTGGCTGGCAGCAAACTCAGAGCGTTTCTTCAGTTTGCCCGTATCCACGCTGAGCACATTGTTGTGAATCTCGACATGGTAAAGATCGAGTGCCCGGGGTGCTGGTGGGTTTGCAACTTCGCCACGGATATCAAACTCGGAAGAATGGCAAGGGCAGATGAACTTGTTCTCACTGGAAACCCATGGAACAGTGCAACTCAAGTGGGTACACCTGCGTGACATTGCCAGAAAGCCACCATCTTCCAATCTGGCCAGGTAAAATTTACCACGGACGAAAGCACTGACGGTACCGGGTTCAAAATTTTCCACTGGTCCCGCAACAATGATGCCATTTCCAACCTCGGGCGAAACCTCTGGTTTCCGTGGTTTGAAAAACGCAAAAATCACCGCGATTATTTCAGCAAAGGCCAGACCACCCAGTACAAGCCACAGCTTGTTGAGAAATGAGCGGCGTGATTGTTTTTCTTTTTCCATCTTTCTAAGTTACCCACATAAGCTGCATGCCGGGTCCCCGGAACCAGATACCGATAATGGTCAAAAC
>CBDTVF010000120.1:0-8553 GCA_965363775.1 uncultured Gammaproteobacteria bacterium | reverse complement strand
ACCCGTGGGTATATACAATTAAACCCGTGGGTATATACAATTAAACCCGTGGGTAACAAGTTACCCACCCTACTTCTTCTTTGCCCTCGGATGGGCTTTGTCGTAGACCTTGGCTAGATGTTGGAAATCGAGGTGCGTGTAAATCTGCGTGGTCGAGATATCAGCGTGACCGAGTAACTCCTGGACTGCCCGCAGGTCACCGGATGATTCCAACATATGACTGGCGAAACTATGTCTCAATAGATGCGGGTAAATGTTTTGAGGAATACCCTGGCGTTTTGCCCAGTAACGTATACGCGACTGGATGGTACGGACCGCTATCGGGTTTCCGCGTTGGCTGACAAATACATGCGGTTCTTCAAACGAGGCAAACTTAACCCTTGTTTTACGCCATTCAAGTAATGCCGCCGTCGCAACGCGTCCTACCGGCACCATGCGGCTACGGTTTCCCTTACCGGTAACCGTTACCATTCCTGAAGCAAGATCAAGCTGCTCCCAACGTAAGGTCGCCAATTCAGACAAACGTAGGCCCGAAGAATAGAATAATTCCATGATGGCTTTGTCACGCACCGCCAGTGGTGTGTCACAGGGTATGTCCAGTAATTGGCCGATGCTGTCAGCATCCAGTGTGGCTGGCAGGTGTCTTGGGCTTTTGGGTGCTCTTACCGGTATCGCCGGGTTGTGCTCTGCGTGTCCCTCACGAAGCAACCAGCGAAAGAAGCTGCGCACAGCCGATAATAATCGCTGCAAAGATTTGCCACCCAACCCCTGGCGGTGTCGTTGTGCAATAAAAGCGCGGATATGGTGCTGAGTTACTTGCCGGGGTTGCTCGATTTCTTCTGCTTCCAGAAATAGCAGAAACTGGTCGAGATCACGTTGATAGGCTTTTATTGTTAGAGCCGACAGGCCACGTTCATTTTCCAGGTAAACAAAAAAATTCTTAACATGCGCCTTCATAGCGTTCAGCTTACACCAGATTCTCAATCGTTGGGGATGAACACCATTGGGTGCATAACTCGTCACAAACGGTTTTGGACCTGCGTCGTAGGGTGGGTAACTTGTTACCCACGGGTTCCTCCCAATAAAACGTGCGTAACAAGTTACGCACCCTACGACACAAGTCAAAGCCCGGACATGACACAGGCTCAAACCCGTGCGTAGCGGGTTACATTCAGATCAAGTTCGGAAATCAGGTCAGGCGGATTTACGTTGTTTTTCGGGTTCTTCCAGAGCCAGGCGTGAGGTCACGACTTCAGCCAGCAAATCAAGAAACAAGGTTCCCATTCCAGGATAAAAACGTGCCGGGTCACTGCTGCCGATGGCGAGGATTCCATCTTTACCCAGCGGGATGAAGGCGGTGGATTGTACCCATTGGGCACGTGAGCCAAACAGGTAATCTCGCTTGTTGCGGTTCAATCTTCCACAGACGCTGACACCTTTATCAATGTGATCCTGGAGCTGCTGTATTTCCGAATCGTCACGTCGGGTATGAAATATCGGTGTTTTTGGTCCTGCTTCAATTTTCAGATCGAAAAGTGTGATGTTTAAAATGTCAGCATGGAACTCGGACAAAAGGGCTTCGCTGAGCCGGTCAAAGAATGAAGGCAAGCCACTCATCGACATCAATTCCAGTGTCAACTGGTGCAAACGACACATGAGTTTTTCGTTATCGGCCGCGTTTTGTATCAGCCGGTTCAGTTGATTTTCGAGGGATTGGTTTTGTGTGCGCAGGTATTGCACCTGTTTTTCAATCAGCGAAACTGCTGTTCCACTGGCATGGTTTAGCTCGAGATGTTTTAACAGCGAAGGCTCCCGTTCCAGAAAATCCGGGTTCTGACGTAGAAACTTTGTGACTATGTCTTCGATCGACCTGCTATTTTCACTCATGCAAACGTCCCTTTAAAAACATGACTTGCAGTTCCGGTCATAATGACTGGATTCTGTTCCCCTGTCCAATTGATTATAAGGCTTCCACCCGCCTGGGTCACGTTTACTGTATCGTCAAGCAGGTCGGCCCTGCGTAAAATGGCCATTGCCGCACAGGCACCAGAGCCGCAGGCAAGGGTCTCGGCGGCGCCGCGTTCATATACCCGTAGCTTGATATTTTTCCGATCTACAACTTCTGCAAAACCCGCGTTGCAACCTTCCGGAAAAGCAGAATGTTGGCTGATTGCAGTCCCCAACTTTCTGACGTCTGTGGTACCGAGGTCTTCGACAATCATCAGGGCATGGGGGTTGCCCATCGAAACCGCACCCAGGTTGATATTTTGTTTATCAACAGGCAAGCGGTACCAGCCATCTACAGGTTCCAGCAGCAACGGAACCCGGGATGCTTCAAATACGGGCTGGCCCATATCGACCCTGACCAGCCCATCATCCAGGCATTCTATTTTTACGATACCGGTCGGTCCACCGAGCAAAAACTGGCCGACCGGTGTTTCTGAGCGATCATGCAGGTATAAACCCAGGCATCGGACTCCGTTTCCACATTGTTCAGCCCGGCTACCATCTGAATTCCAGATTTCAAATGCTGCCAAATGCTGGTCACTTGTCGGGTTTCTAAGGATAAGTATCTGGTCACAACCTATACCGGTACGACGGTTGGCGAGTTGTCTGGCCAAGCTGGCATCGATCGGGAAATGCTGATGACGCAAATCCAGCACAATAAAGTCATTGCTCAGGCCATGCATTTTTTGAAATTGAACGGTCACTATTCCCCGTTGCCTGAATCTTTCTTTTTGGAATCTTCCTTTTCGGCATCATCCTCTTTTTCAGTCTCATCCGTTGCCGTCTTTGTTTCCTGCCCGGTGTCGGTTTCAGAGACCGGCCCTTCTGTCGGAAGGTACAGCGGACCCTTGAGTCCACAGGCTCCCAGCACAACGACGGTGGTCAAGATCAGTAATACAACTTTAACAGTTTGCATCAGTACACAAAATCCAGGCTGAATGACTGCTACACTATACGCCATGGATAACAGCAATTCAGCCCACAATACTACGAGCGGGAAACTGCTTGATTTTCTTGAAGTCACGACGGCCGACAATCCGGAATATTCAGTCATCTGGTTGCATGGACTGGGTGCCGATGGGCATGATTTTGAGCCCATTGTTCCCTACCTTGGTTTGAAACCGGGTTCTGCGGTTCGTTTCATTTTTCCGCATGCGCTGATGCGACCGGTCACTGTCAATGGCGGTGCGGTTATGCGTGCCTGGTATGACATCATCGAAATTAGTACCTCGAGAGGCCAGGATGAAGCCGGCATCAATCACAGTGCCGTGATGATTCGGGAGTTGATTGATTCAGAAATAAAGCGTGGTATTCCCGCACACAGAATCATACTGGCAGGCTTTTCCCAGGGAGGAGCAATGGCCTTGTATGTCGGGCTCAGATATAGGAAAAAACTGGCGGGCATCATGGCCTTGTCCGCGTACCTTTTGTTTCCTGAGCGACTGCAAAACGAGTTGTCACAGGTCAATTCCGCAACACCGGTTTTTGTGGGCCACGGAACCCAGGATCCGGTGGTACCCTTTGCGCTGGGACAGGCTGCCCATTCTCTATTGAGTGCAGGACATTGGCCGGTGGAGTGGCACAGTTATCCAATTCCCCATTCGGTTTCACAGCCAGAAATTGTCGATATTGGCCACTGGTTGCAGACTTGCTTTAGCTGATAAACTGACCGATACACGATGAAAACCGTGAGCTTCAATCAAACCATGACAGCGCAGAGAAGTGTGTACCCGCCTTCATTTTGCAGTTGGAGGATGCTGCTGACAGTAGCGTTGGTGACACAGACTTCGGTTTTGTTGATTGGCGCTGGAACGCTGCGCGAATTCAGCCTGGTTTGGCTGGGTGCTATATCTTTGTACGCGCAGGCATTGGCACTGGTTATCGCTTTGGGTTTGTGTGTCACGCGGGTCTGGCTTGCCAGGCTTAGCGCCCGGACAGCCTGGTTGGGTAGCTGGTTTGTAGCCATAATTTTAGCGCTGGCTTTAAGCTATTTTGCAGGTGTTGTTGGGACCGTCCTCGGATTTGGGCCCGGTCGTGATGACTTTGCCTTGTTTGAATTGCAAAGCATACTAGCGGTAACACTGGTTTCCGCGGCCCTTTTGCGCTACCTGTTTATGCGGGCTCAATGGCGTACGCAAATGCTGGCCCAGTCCGAGGCCCGGGTACAGGCTTTACAGGCCAGGATTCGACCACATTTTCTGTTCAATAGTCTTAATACAATCGCCAGTCTGATACCGGACGATCCTGTGGGCGCCGAACGTGCCACCGAAGACCTGGCTGATATTTTTCGTGGCAGTATGCGCAGGGCTGATAACCTGATCAGTCTGTCAGAGGAGTTGGAACTGGCCTGGAAATACCTGCAAATGGAACAACGTCGCCTGGGTGACCGCTTACGTGTTGACTGGCAGGTGAGTGAGTTACCGGAGGGCGCGTCGGTATTGCCCTTGACTTTGCAACCCTTACTTGAAAACGCAGTCGCACATGGTATTCAGCCGTGTGTTGAAGGCGGTGAGTTGCGTGTTTACGGTCGTGGCGAGAAAGACAATATCGTTATCACTATCGCTAACCCGGTAGGGCCAAATGAGCACATCAGCGAGGGCCATGGCATGGCGCTTGAGAACATTCGCGAGCGACTGGAATTGGCCTTTGGATCAAGCTCCAGTCTTATTACCCATCAAAATGAAGAGCAGTTTTTTGCCGTTTTAAATTTTCCCTATGTTGAGAATACTGATAATTGATGACGAGGCACCGGCCCGGAACCGCCTGCGGCGCATGCTGGCGGAGCTACCTGCAGTGCATGTTGCAGGTGAGGCCGCTTCAGGGCAGGAGGCCTTGCGCTTAATTCCGTTGAAGGCGCCGGATGTCCTGTTGCTGGATATCTCCATGCCCGGGATTGGTGGGATGGAGTTGGCCCGGATGCTGCAGGCCGAGGGTTCACCACCGGCCATCATTTTTTGCACAGCCTGGTCGGATCAGGCGTTGGAAGCATTTGAATGTGATGCGGTTGACTACCTGGTCAAACCGGTGCGTGCAGAGCGGCTTGAGTTGGCACTGGACAAGGCCAGGCGTTTTATCGCCAGTGTGGATTCAGGTGCAAATGGTCCCTTTCTTCGTTCAACATTGGGTGGCAAGGTCAGCCTGCTGCCTCTGGCCGATGTGATTTGTATGAATGCTGAGGACAAATGTACGACGGTCGTGCACAAAAATGGCAAATTGATCATCGATCAATCGCTGCTGGACCTGGAAAATGAGTATGCGGACATCCTCGTTCGTATACACCGTAAGACACTGGTTGCGAAAAAAAGTATCCGGGGACTGGAAAAATCCCCTGACGGACGCCATTACCTGCACCTGGAAGGTTTTGAAGAGCGTCTGCAGGTGAGTCGTCGAAATCTCCCCACCATAAGAAAACTAATTCGGGAATTAACATGAAAAAAGTCCTCAGAATAGCGACGCGCAAGAGTGCATTGGCCTTGTGGCAGGCAAACCACGTGCAGGCATTGTTGTCTGATTCGCATGCGGGTATAGAGATTGAACTGGTTAAAATCGTCACCGAGGGTGATCGTATCCTTGATCGTCCACTTTCGGAAATTGGTGGTAAGGGCCTGTTCCTGAAAGAACTGGAACACGCGATGCTAAACGGCGAAGCGGATCTGGCGGTACATTCGATGAAAGATGTGCCGGCAAATATGGCAGCGGGGCTTGTTCTCGATGCCGTTCTGCCAAGAGCCAATCCCTATGATGCACTGGTTAGCCGACATGACAAGCCACTCGCAGAGTTGCCTGCCGGTAGCCGCATCGGTACCTCGAGTTTACGCCGCCGGTCCCAGTTGTTGGCCTTGCGTCCGGATCTTAAGGTGACCGATCTGCGTGGCAACGTTGATACCCGTCTGAGAAAACTGGATAAAGGACAGTACGATGCCATTATCCTGGCCTGCGCCGGTTTGCAGCGTCTTGGTCTGGGCGAACGGATTACCGAAACCCTGCAGCTACCTGACTGGCTGCCCGCTTCAACCCAGGGAATTATTGGATTGCAATGCCGCGAGGATGACAGCTATACACGTTCATTAATTGAGCCATTGGCAGATGCCGATGCAATGGTCGTAGCCAGTGCGGAAAGGACGGTGGCGCGGGTTCTTGAGGCCACTTGCCAGGTGCCGCTGGCAGTTCATGCGGTATTGGAAAACGGAGTTGTAACGCTGAAATCCCAGGTGAACTCGTTGGATGGTAAAGAAACGGTCCGTGCCGAGGGTGAGGCTCCGGCTGCCGATGCTGTCGTGCTGGGCGAGCAGATCGCTGCCGAGCTTTTGAAAAATGGAGCTGGAAAAATTATTTCGAGTCTACCTTAATGTATACACGTGACAGGACACTAGAGGATTCATGACACACATTCTGGTTACCCGTCCCCTGGAGGCATCACGGCAGTTGGCTGAGCAGCTTGGTGCCACGGGTCTGACGGCCATCGTCATGCCCTTGTACACTTTTTCAGCGTGTGAGCCGTCAGATGAATTTACCTTGGTCTGGTCCAGGGCAGAACAACGAAGGCTGGCGGTTTTTACCAGCCCCAGGGCAGTTCGCTTCGGACTTCCTCATATTCCACGTGATGGACTAAAAAATCTCGAGTTTGCCGCCATCGGCGCGACCACGCGCGTCAGCTTGGAAAAAGCCGGTCACCAGGTTCATTTGCAGTCCCAGGCAGGATATACCTCTGAAGACCTGTTGCAGCTGAGCGAATTGGCTGTCGACCCGGGTGAAGCCATCATATTTTGTGCACCTGGAGGCCGTGAGGCCATGGCGATGGGTCTGTCTGAATTGGGATGGAAAGTAGTCAAGGCGATGATCTATGAGCGTGTTCCATTACGACCGACACCGGTACAGGTCGATACTTTAATTGATTGCGAAGATTTGCTAAGTGTCTGGACCAGTGTTTCGGCTCTGGAACTCGCCCGCGAGCACTTGCCTGCGGCGGTCTGGAAAAAAATATTGTGCGCGCAGACACTGGTGATTTCCGATCGTATCCAGCATCATTTACAACGACTGGGTGCAAGCCGCATTGAGTTAGCCGATGGGCCCGGAAACGCCG
Organism: uncultured Gammaproteobacteria bacterium; assembly: GCA_965363775.1. GTDB lineage: Bacteria > Pseudomonadota > Gammaproteobacteria > Xanthomonadales > SZUA-36 > SZUA-36. Next base: position 1,463 of record CBDTVF010000120.1, on the reverse strand, counting down.
AGTTATTGCAGTCAATACTACGGCTAACCGGGGCTGGTATTTCCGGTTGAATCAAATGCATAACTTTTATCACGTGCGTAACGGTGCTGATTTGGTTAGCATCAACTGATTAGGATCAGATACGTAAAAACAGGCTTCAAGATGGACATAAAACAACTGGACCAAGAGATTGATGACGTGGCGGATGATCCGGTAGACAGGCTTTTGAAAGAGAAAAAACCAGCTTCGTCAGGAAAGCCGATCGCGATACTGGCACTGCTGGTTGCGATGGCCTCCGTCATTGCCACGGGCTGGCACTGGTGGCAGGCGCACCAGGGAGACCCGAATCAGGCCACGCAAACAGAAGAACTGGCGCATCTGCAGGAATCTCAACAACAGCTTGCCAATTCCGTGGCCTCATTTAAGCAACAGCTTGGTGCAGCAGAATCACCCATTGATGTGGCTGAATTTTCACGCCAGGGTCAGCGACTCAGGACCGTTGAAAGCCAGTTGGCGGGCATGCAGGGACAATCCGGTGAGGATCAGGCTTCCATAGGTGCCATGCAAGGTAGTGTTCGTTCACTGGAACAGCGACTTTCGGCAACCGAATCAGGTCTTGTAAGCGTAGCTGCCAGCAGTCAGAACAGCAGCGGTGAATTAAACATTGCAGAGATAGATTTTCTTTTACGAACCGCAAGTCAACGCTTAAGCCTGTTTTCTGACCCGGCTGCGGCTGACCTGGCATTGCTGGCCGCTGACATTCAACTTGAAGCATTGAACGATCCAATGTTTTTGAGTGTCCGCCAGAGGATTGCCACGGCGCGTCAGACACTGGCCGCATTGCCCGTCATTGATCATGTGCAATTAACGGCGCAGGTCACAGATATGCAGTCAAACATACCCGCTTTGCCATTTCGTGGTGAGGTTGAGCCGCAGGCCCGGGCCCAGGCCGAATTACCGGACGATGCGGGTTGGTGGGCAAGTTTCAAACATACCATGTCATCACTGGTAACCGTCAGACGTCGGGTACCGGAAGATCAGTCCTTGCTAAGCCTTGAGGACAAGGACTACCTGCGACAGGGTCTGTGGCTGCAACTTGAGTCGGCGAGATTGGCACTGATGCGCAACGACGCCAGTGGCTGGAACGGGTCTCTGGACAGGCTTAGTGAAACCGTGGAGCAGTATTTCCAGGGTGATTCGTCCGGGGTGCAGGCAATGTTGCGCGGCATCACCACTTTGAAGCAAGTAAATATCGCGCCCCGGATGCCCGATATCAGTGCACCCTGGGCACAATTGCGACAATTACGTGATAGCCGAAGATTGCTGCATTCTCCGACCCCGGTTGAGGCTGCTCCCGTCGAAGATATACCCATGGAAGATATACCCGTCGAAGACGTACCTGTTAAAGACACGGGGGCTGAAGATGCGCAGACTGAAGGTGCATCCGCAACCAGTGGTCCGGCCGAGGGCAGGTCGGATGAAGT
>CBDTVF010000119.1:0-8557 GCA_965363775.1 uncultured Gammaproteobacteria bacterium | reverse complement strand
TCTGGGCGGTCTGATTTTCAAGACCATATGCTGCATGGTTGGCGTATCCCATCAACTCGGCCCGCTCAGCACGGATTTTAACCACTCGTGTCAGTATTTCGCGGTTGTCGAATTCACCGCTATGGCTGCCACGGGCTAGCGAGGCCTCCATGATGCGTTGACGTAATGCACGGTCTTCCAGTGAAGCCAGCGGTGGTTGTTGACTGGTATTGAGCAGTGCGATGAGGAATTTGCCTTCCATTTCCTTGGTCTTTGCAGCCTCAGCAGCGGCCTCAACCATCGGAACAGGCATTCCAACGAGTTCTTCGCGGTTCTCAACGACGACTGCTGATGCATTCACCTCGTTCAAGACATTCTGACTGAACTTGGTTTGCAAGCTTGCCAGCTCAGAATTCATGGCCCTTAGTTTTTCTTTGTCTTCCTCGGAAAGCTGTGCGCCTGAACGTATAAAATCCTTGTAGTTTTCTTCGACCAAACGGAGAGACTCCGGATCCAGTTCGAGTGACTCACGTTGGTTGTAGATGGCTTCAATGCGACCAAATAACTCGCTGTCGAGCAGGATCTGGTCTTTGTGCGCTGACAATTTGGGGGCCATCTCGCTACGAATTGTTTCCATTTCGTCATTGGTGTTAGCTGATGTCAGGGCGGAAAATACCCTGCGAACGCGGTTGAGGGTTTGCCCTGAGCGTTCCAGCGGGATAAGGGTGTTATCCAGTGTGGGTGCTTCTGACTGGCTCGTGATGGCTTCAATTTCAGCGATCTGCTCTTTCATGCCGCGCTCAAATGCGGGTACGAAGTGAGAGTTCTCAACCTTGTCAAACTGCGGGAATTGCATATATAACGGACTTTCGGCGAAGAATGGATTGCTTTCAACGGGAGTTGTCGTCATTTCAGTTTCTGCGGGGGTTACGGGGGCTGTTTTTGCGACTTCGGCAGTGTCGGTTTTGGAACAGCCGACTACAGTCAATGCCATCGCAATACTCAGCGCCAGCGGTAGAGTGGGTTTCATAAGAATAGTTCCTTGATTAGGCCAAAAGGCAACAGGTAATTTTACCCTAATCGTCGTTATATTGCTGAGGCTGAGTTTTACTGCGTCGCCACCCGCACAGCCTCCAGTCCGGCAGCAGCCGCCTTCTTGTTGAAGTCGGCCACGTCGTTATTCATTACTTCGCTTAATCGGTCCAATTCGGTATCTATCGCTGTTACCAGTTCGTCTCGTACAGCAATTGCTGAATCTGATGGTGCATGGTCACCTCGACCGGCGAGGGACATCAGACCCGCAAGTTTGTCATTCAGGCGGATGGGAAAATTGAGCGGATCCTGACGGCTCTCCATCTTGGTTTGATACAGAGTTTCTTCGATATCACTTAGAGTCGCTTTGAGCGCTGTTGCCGACTCAAGAAGATCGGCGAATTGCTCATCTTCCTTAACGCGTTTTTCTATGGCGGCCAATTGTGACTTGGCCTCGCGTATACGGATGATGGCACGATGGGTTTCAGTCAGTTTATGGTTGAGTCCGGATAGGAAATCATATTGCGCCTGGTACTATGCCTCGGTAACCTGAAGACGGGGGTCCGCCAGTATTTTGATGTTGACCGTCTGTTGTGAGTCGTCGACTTTCAAAGTTGCTCGATATTGCCCGGGTATCGCGCGGGCTCCTTTGAGCGAGTCATTCCACAACACCAGATCTTTAAATCTTTCTACACTGGAATAACGCATATCCCAGACAAACCGGTTCAAGCCGGCGGTCGTATCCAGTTTCCGGTCGTCGTCTCCAAGAATCTCTGTTTCATCTTTGCTGTCCTTGTCGGGCTTGGCTGTAAAGGTGCGGATGACAGCACTATCTTTGTCGGTGATTTCCAGTGACATATCGCTCTGAGCTGTTTGGTCTTCAGCCAGCCAGTAATACAGGACTACACCGGCAGGAGGGTTGCTTCCCATGTTCTGCGGTTCCTCGGTTGCACCATTGCGTAAACGCCAGGCTGAAGCGGGCTCAAACAGATGTTGTGGCTGTTCAAATACGGAATTTTCCACCTGGGCCAACACCGTGACATCATCGAGAATCCAATAACCACGCCCCTGTGTGGCTGCGATCAGGTTGCCTTGCTTAAGGGCCAGGTCAGTGATGGGTACCACTGGCAGGTTGAGCTGGACGCTTTGCCAGTGCTGGCCGTCATCCCTGGATACGTAGATTCCGGATTCGGTGCCGGCAAATAAAAGACCTTGGGAATCGCGGTCGGCCCGGATAACACGGGTAAAATGGTCGGCGGGAATGCCATCGGTGATTTCCTCCCAGTGCTTACCGTAATCAGTGGTTTTGAACAGATAAGGTCTGAAGTCATCACTCTTATAGGCAGTTGCAGCGAGATACAGACCACCGGCCTCATATGGATGTGCCTCAATTGAGTTGATCTGGATCTCTTTTGGCAAACCGTTGCTGCGGCCCCTGGGGGTAACATCTTCCCAATTTTGACCGCCATCCCGGCTGATGTGTACGAGGCCGTCGTCAGAGCCCGTCCAGATAACACCTTTTTCAGACGGGGATTCTGCTATAGCAAAAATTGTTCCATAGTATTCAACACTGGTGTTGTCCTGGGTAATGGGACCACCTGATGAAGCCTGTTTTTCCTTGATGTTTCGAGTCAGGTCCGGACTGATGGCCTGCCATGTCTGGCCTTCGTCGATGGTTTTGAATAACACATTTGCTGCCGCGTACAAGGTGTCGGGGTCATGTGGAGATATCATCAGTGGAAAATTCCAGTTAAAACGGTATTTCAACTCCGCTGCTCCCCATCCCATGGGGTTATCCGGCCAGACATTGATAGCACGCGTATCACCATCTCCATGATCATAGCGAATCAAATAACCCCCGTATGAGCCACCATAAACGATATCCGGGTTATCCGGACGGGCGACCACATGACCACTTTCACCACCGGCAGTGGGTTCCCAATCCCGTGTACCGATGGCGGAATTGAATGCCGATCGGGAACGTATCCTGATGGCAGAATTATCCTGCTGGCCACCCAGCAAGCGATAGGGGAATGCATTGTCAGTCGAAACCCGGTACATCTGGGCGGTAGGTTGATTGGATTGCACCGACCAATTTTCGCCACCGTCATAGCTGATATTGGCACCGCCGTCGTTGGCCTCGACCATGCGTTTGGGGTCATTGGGGTCGATCCAAAGATCGTGGTTGTCACCGTGGGGTGTGGAGATTTTTTCAAATGTCTTGCCACCGTCCTTGGACTTGTGGAAACGTACGTTCATCACGTAGACAACATCCTCATCCACGGGATCGGCCTGAATCCGTGTGTAATACCAGGCCCTTTGACGTAACTTGCGCTCCGTGTTGACCCTTTTCCAGGTCTCGCCGCTATCTGTTGACCGAAACACACCACCATCTGCCGCCTCAATGATGGCATAGAGGTTATCCGGGTTACTTTGCGAAACACTTATGCCGGAAATTCCCAGTGGTGGTTTTGGCATGCCTTCGTTTTCAGATATGGAATGCCAGTTATCACCACCATCCGTGGTTTTCCACAACTTTGAACCTTCACCGCCGGATTCAAGACTGTAAGGCGTGCGTATGATGCGCCAGGTGCTTGCGTAAAGAATCCGTGGATTGGTTGGATCCATCACGAGATCAACTGCACCGACTTCATCATTTACATAAAGGATTTTCTGCCAGTTTTTTCCACCATCGCTGGAGCGGAAAACGCCACGCTGTTCATTGGGACCGGACAGGTGCCCCATCGCTGCCACGTATACGATATCGGGGTTTTTGGGGTGAATCCGGATACGTGGGATACGCTGGCTATCCCTCAGACCTATGTGTGACCAACTGCGCCCGGCATCCGTTGACTTCCACACGCCATTGCCACCAGAAACATTGCCACGTACCGTTTTTTCCCCGGTACCGACATATATAACATTTGGGTCCCAGGAAGAAACGGCTACTGCGCCGATCGAGCCACCAAAAAAACCATCGGAAATATTGTGCCATTTGCCACCACCGTTGGTGGTTTTCCAGACACCACCGCCGGTTGAGCCAAAGTAAAAAATCTCCCTGTCCTGTGGGATACCAGTGACTGCAGCCGAACGTCCACCCCGATATGGACCCACTTCACGCCACTTTAGTCCTTCCAGCTGGCTTTCATCCCAGCCCGCAGAGGCTGTCTGGCAGATAAGGCAAAAAACCAGTATCAGTAAAGTTGAAAGACGTGACATTGGGGGCTCCCTGTTATTGTTGAGAAGTGCAGGGTGCTGATTATGGCAAATTTGAGGACAGGGGTCTTTACATTGCTATTCGAATTGATTCGGAAATGTTCCTGATTGACCCGGCCTGATCTGGTTTGGTTGGAAAACTGAGGGTTTGGTAAGTGAGAGTCGTGCTAATTGGGTCGCATCGGGGGTTCGAAGTAACGTAGGGTGGGTAATTTATTACCCACGGGATCGGAGCCTGTCATGCTGGCAGTCGATAACAACCGGGATGATGTTTCGTGGGTAACAAGTTACCCGCCCCAGCGCCCCCTTCCGGCACAAACGGAGTAATCATGAGTCAGGTACAATTGTCTGGTTTATCGAAATAAGGACAATGGCAAGTGGGATATTGGATATTCGTTGTACTGGTATTGGTGGGAATTACCGTCGCGTTGGTCTTGCCACGTTACCGACTTAAGAAAGCTATCGCAGCGCCATTTCCGCAAGAGTGGGTGGCAATTGTCGAACGCAACATCGCTGTCTATAAAAATCTGCCAATGCCATTACGCATGCAACTCCGCAAGTTGATCAAGCAGTTTTTGCATCAAAAGCACTTCAGCGGTGCCGGCGAACTGGAAATCACCGATGAGATTCGCGTGACGATTGCAGCAGAGGCCTGCATGTTGCTGGTGAATCGTAAAACCGGTGTTTATCCCGCACTGAGGTACATTATCGTCTACCCGAGTGCATTCGTAGTTGATCGACCACAGGGCGGGGCGGATGGTATCGTCAGCGAGGGCCGCAAGGGCTTATTGGGTGAATCCTGGAGCAATGGCAAGGTGATCCTGGCCTGGGACAATGTTCTGCATGGCTCGAGCAATTTTGTAGATGGCCAGAATGTGGTTTTACATGAATTTGCTCACCAGTTGGATAGCGAATCCGGTAGTACCAATGGTGCGCCGATCCTGGCCGGTAAAAACTGTCTGCGCACGTGGGCGGCAACGCTCTCCGAAGAGTTTGATGAACTTCAAAAGGATGCCTGGAAAGGGAAAAGGTCTCTTATCGACCACTATGGCGCGACCAACCCGGCTGAGTTTTTTGCCGTGTCTACGGAGACGTTTTTCGAGAAACCCGAGCAGATGGCCAAGCACCACGAAGAGCTATTCGAGGTGCTTAAATGTTATTACCGGATTGACCCAAGAGATTGGCAGTAGTGTGGTGTAACGTATAAATGGCCAGGTTTAATCCCTGAAGTTTTTGTATTGCAGCGGTGTTTCCACGTCAGCGTCTTTCAACAGGGCAATCACTGCCTGTAAATCATCCCGTTTTTTGCCGGTAATCCGTAACTGTTCGCCCTGGATGGCCGCCTGAACCTTGACCTTGTTTTGTTTGATCATTTTAACCAGTTTCTTTGCAATCGGGGTTTCAATACCCTCATTGACCTTGATGGTCTGTGTTGCCGTTCTGGCCTGTATGACGGCTTCACCTTTTTCCAGGCAGGCAATGTCAATTCCGCGCTTGACCAGTTTATTGCAGAGCATGTCGTACATTTGCTGTAGTTGGAAATCAGACTCGGTGCTCATACTGATGACCAGGTCGGAAAGTTCAAAATTAGAACCGGTGCCCTTGAAGTCAAAACGGGTTGTGACTTCGCGGTTGGCCTGGTCAAGACCATTTTTCAATTCGTGGTGATCTACTTCGGAAACTACATCAAAAGAGGGCATAGCATGTGTCCTGTATGTTATAAATCGTTCAAATAAATGATAATAAACACTGGCCTAAGGGGCAAGGGCCATTTGCCAGAAACGGGTGGTTAATTCGCTGATGCCACTGCTTTCGGCGTTTAGCAACACAACGATACCGATATTGTGCTGCGGTGAGAAAGCTACATCCGCACGAAAACCCGATACCCAGCCACCATGATAGATCAGACGTTCTTCACCCAGTTGATAGACACGCCATCCCAGTCCGTAATGCGCACTGCTAAGCATGGTTTTCCATTGTTTGCGATACATTTCCCGTCGGGTTTTTACACGTGGCTCGGACAGCTTGCCAAGCAGCCCGGGTGACAACACATCAGGTTTGCTGCCCAAATGTGCCTGTAGCCATTTACCCATGTCCAGAATACTCGCATTGACACCTGCCGCCGGTGCCGCACGGTAATAGTTGGGTTGCACCGCTACGGTTTTCCACTGACCCTTGCGTCGTGCGTGAGGCTCAGCATGATTGGGATTGTCGATGAAAGCCCGGTAACCGACCGATGCGGTATTCATCTCCAACGGCTTGAATATGCGTTGTTCCACCAGTGTTTCGTAAGGCAATTTTGTGGCTTGTCTGACCACGGGGTCGACCAGGCTGAACAGGCTGTTTTGATAGCCGTAACAGTTCCCCGGTGTGCATACATAAGCCAGGTCCGACATTCTTTTCCAGATGGTATCCATGCTCTTGCCGTGCTCAAGCAAATTATCATAGGCATGTGGCATTAAACCGGTACTTTGGCCGAGTAAATGCTGAATCCGGATTTGTGATGTATCCCCATTGATTTTGAAATCAGGAACATAGCGGGTAACCGGATCCTCCCAACGCAGGGTGCCGTCTTCTACCAATAACCCAACCACCTCTGCTGCAAAGGGTTTGGAAACCGATGCCAGACGGAACGTGGTGTTTGTGTCAATTGGATGTTTCCTTGCTGCCGTGGTGTGGCCAAAAGTGGCAGTATGCAGTATCTGATCACGGCTGACGATGGCATACGCGGCACCTGGGTAGTCACGGTCTGTAACGAGTTGCCGAAAAAAATCCTCATAGTCTTTAGCGATCTCTAAATATCGATCCGATGCGTATACGGGCAGACAGACAAGCTGAAAACAGGTGAGTAAAACAAAGCCAACAATAAACTTGCGCATATAAGCAGTATGTCTTGTGATTCCGGGTTCTATTGAAGGGATCACCCAGATCCTTGCGGTCGTTGGTGATCCTGCGAACAAAGGATTGTAACCTTGTCTGCATTAAAAATTTTATGAAAATGCAAAAATCGTCATAGAGTGTTGAGTCTTTGACAGACAATCCTGATAGACTAGTCCATCCCAGTCAAAAAGTTATTGGAATTTGGTCATGTTTGAAAAACGAAGCAACAAACCGGAACCGGTCCGTCAGCAACCCCAGCAGGAAAGCTTTTCAGCCTCTGCGAGTACACCTGCCAGCAGTGGAAGAGCCGCTGTTATTGGCCCTGGAATTTACATCAATGGTGACATCAGTGGTGATGAAGACCTGATTATCGAAGGTAAAGTTGACGGCAAAATCCGTCTTGATGCAAACCAGGTGGATATCGGTCAGAGTGGCCAGGTCAACGCCAATGTCACTGCCAAGGTGATCAAGATAGCCGGCGAAGTTCGCGGCGATTTGACGGGTACGGAAAAGGTCATCATTTCACGCTCAGGTAATGTCCATGGCAATATCGTGGCGCCACGTATGACACTTGAGGACGGTGCGATATTTAAAGGCAGTATCGATATGGATCCGGGTGAACCGGCCAAAGCCAAGCCTGCCGCAGCGGCAAAAAAGAAGGTAGAAAGGACCGTTGAGAAAAAAACCACTGAAGCAGCAAAAGTTGTTACAACCGGTAAGGTCAATGAAGGTAAAGGTTATTCATTGAATTAATACAGACTGTCCCGGTAATTGTTTAAGTCCATTTTGGTGATTCTGATAAAAGAAGATTGGTGAATTGAACAGTGTTGTTTCAGGCGCAACAGGTGTGAGTCGTCCACCTGTTGCTGCGTCTATGTCCCGAACCCAGCAAACCCTGTTGTTTCCATCACTGGTTAAACGGCTTGCGACCGACAGACGCCTTTCCATTCTGGAAATCGGTCCGGCATTGCCCGAGACCATTAAGTTTTTTTCACAATATAAATGTCGCTTACATTTTGCTGCGATGTATACGGACCCTGTTTTGCACATGCAAAGAGGTGAGTTTACGGAAGCGGAACTGGCGGTGCATTTCAGACAGACTTTTGGTTTTCAAAAAGGCACGCGTTTTGACTTGTGCTTGTTCTGGGATTTTCTGAATTACCTGGATGACAAGGCGCTGCGGGCGTTCAATACCGCAATAAAACCTTATCTCCATAAAACATCCCGAGCGCACGTATTCACCGTCCGCACGCTCGATACATCATTCCCCAACCAGCAATATGGTATTGCTGAGAAGCATATGTTCAGTATCCGGCCCCGCACGGGTACCCGCGCACGCACAACCCCACACACGCAGGCGACACTGGTGAATCTGCTCTCCAGTTTTGACATTGATCAGGGGATGCTTCTACCAGATGGCAGACTTGAGGTTTTGTTGACCGCCAGTCCC
>CBDTVF010000118.1:0-8604 GCA_965363775.1 uncultured Gammaproteobacteria bacterium | reverse complement strand
ATCAAGGATAAATTCGGTGTCTTTCCCGAACAAATCGCAGACTATCTCGCCTTGACCGGTGATGCGGTTGACAACATCCCCGGCGTGCCAGGTGTCGGACCGAAATCCGCCGTTGCATTACTCAATCATTTCGACGACCTGGATGCACTCTGGGACAGGATTGCAGAAGTGCAACACCTGAGCATACGCGGTGCCAAATCACTGCACAAAAAACTAATTGAACACAAAGGTGCAGCCGAATTGGCGCGCCGCCTGACAGTCATTGAAACCCACGTTCCATCAGCGCTGGAAAATCCTGACATAAGCCGAAGCGAGCTTGATGAAGCCCGCCTCAACCGTCTGTTCGACGAAATGGGGTTTGGCGGAATGCTGAGACGGCGTTGCCTGTTAACAGGTTAAGTGAGTAGGGTGGGTAACTTGTTACCCACGATTCACAAACGACTTTGTACACGATTGATGTGTGCAAAGTTAAGTGAATTGAATTGACAGCTAGCTCTTTTCTTCTTCCTATTCCTGTTCTTCAAGCTTCTTGGCATCTTCCCTGGCCTTTTTCTCAAGATACAGCCGCATGTCCGGTTGAACAAGCTCCTTTGCAGAGTTTAGTGGTGTACGTAGAACGGTAACGGCCTTTTGAGACTTCGTATCTCCTGACCACTGGCTGTTGGCGAAATAGTAAAGATCTTCGCCCTTCAGTGTTCCATAGCTCGGGAAATCAAACTCCGGTTGGGCAACCGCCATTGGCATGATTTCTGTGATCTCTAAACCACTGGGATCGAGCTGAAGACCCAACACACGTTGTGGCTTGATGCCATTCTGGATGACAAAAAGCTTGTTGTCCTTCAGGTACAGACCATCTATCCCTCCAAGATTGAGTGTTTCAGGTGTTATCAACTTGCCAACTCTTCCGCTCGCTATTTCAATGACCGCGATACCCATCTCACGGCCCGCGACATACATGTAACGTCCATCAGCGTGCATCGCCACACCACGCAGGCTGAGCATTTCTTTTAGTGCCATTACGGGTTTGAGTTTTTGTTCACCTGCTGCTTTCTTGTAGATGATGGGATAATGCCGGTCCGCGATATAAATATCACCGTTCGGGCTAAGTGCCATGCTGCCCAGGATATGAGCCTGACCATCCACTGGAACCGGGTACCGGTTAATAAGCTCCAGGGTTTCCAGATTCAGTTCATACAGAGCCGACCGGCCTTTATCGACAGAATCAAAACGTGAAAAGCCCTTTATGGACGCGCTGGTGACCCATAGGCGTTTCTGATCCTGGTCTATCGCCAAATCAAGAATTGCCCACATTCCATTTTCATTGTCGGCCCTGAGCAGTTCCTCGACCTGACCGTCCTCGCCAACCGCCAATATACTGCCGTCTGCTATCGTGCCAATCAGGAATTTCTGCCGGCTTTCATCCCAACTGATGGTCTCGGGCTTGACCACGGTGTCGGGCAAAACAAATACGGATTCGGACTCACCCATCGGATCTCCGGCAAGTTTCATCAGGTCATTAACGTAATCAAAAACCTGCGTACCCCTGATCTTGGTAGTGCTCTCGGGCAGGCTGAAGTCATAGGAAAGACCTTGCTGCTGCATACTTAGCATCATGTCATAGGCTGGTGTTTTTTCACCCAGCAGGGCATGAGCAATCACCAGCTGGTACATGTAATCGCTGTTGTAGGGCCGCATTTTATTAATCGCCGCCATGGCATTACGAAATGTCACATAGTCCTTGACTGCGTAAGCGTTATTGGCCGCCTTTAACAGACCAGGCACATTCTCTGGTAATTTCTGGAGTGGCGCAGTTTGTGCCGCCAAAGGCAGATTGACCAGTATCAGGCTTATCAACAGCAGCAATTTGAAAACTGATTTGTTCAAAACATGGATCCTTTTTAATTTCTGTTCACTATGAACGGCCAAGCAGACTTTGGTTCCGTCAAAAACCCGCTGGATATACAATTGGCGCAGTTTATCAGAGCAATGGGGGATCCTGTGACAAAAAAAGAAACAATTCACTTCAACGGTCGGTTTCTTGGTATGAAAGAACGTGACGGTTGGGAATACGTCTTCCGCACCAACGCCAGTGGTGTTGTCGTGCTGGTTCCAGTTACCGATGCAGGCGAACTCGTGCTTGTGGAACAATACCGCAACCCGGTTCAAAGCCGCGTGATGGAATTACCTGCAGGGCTTGTCGGTGATCATGGTGACTTCGATGAAGACTTCAAGATAGCCGCTCAGCGTGAATTGCTTGAAGAAACCGGTTTTAGCGCGACCTCTTTGGAAGAATTGCTGACAAGTCCAAGTACTCCCGGCATGAGTGATGAAATAATTACCATTTACTATGCCAGTGGTCTTGAACGAGTGGGTCCCGGTGGTGGTGATGCCAACGAGGATATTACGGTCCATCTTGTGCCGCTGGATAATGCACCGCAGTGGCTGGAAGCAAAAAGGGCTGAAGGCATCATGGTAGACCCCAAAATTTTTGCCGGCCTGTTCTGGGCGGCTTTACGGAATTCATCTACGAGGCACCCGGTATGAGTAACATTCCAGTTGAATCGCCAATCGCCATCGTTATTCATGGCGGTTCAGGCACGATTACTAAAGCCAGGATGACCAGTGAAAAGCAAGTTGAAATCCGGGCTGTCCTTGAGGCCTCCATCCGTGCGGGACACAAGCTGCTATTGAAGGGTGCACCCGGTACCGAAGCAGTCAAGGCCGCCATCAACGTAATGGAAGAATCTCCTCTCTTCAACGCGGGTAAAGGCTCGGTTTATAACGCGGCAGGTAATCACGAAATGGATGCTTCCATCATGGAAGGTAAGGGCCTGAACGCTGGTGCTGTCGCATCAGTTTCGCATATCAGGAACCCGATCAACCTGGCTCTGAAAGTAATGACTGAATCAGAGCACGTCATGCTGATGGGTGAAGGCGCGGAAGAGTTCGCCCGCCAACAGGGTTTTGAGATGATGGATCCAACATGGTTCGGCACCGATTTCCGCTGGCAACAACTGCAACGAATCAAAGCCGGGGAAATTGCTGAGACAGAAACGACTCACTCAGAAACTGAGAAGGAAGACCAGCAAGACCGGTGGTTTTCCACGGTTGGTGCAGTTGCGCTGGACCGCCATGGCAACCTGGCTGCTGGTACTTCAACCGGCGGCACATCCAATAAACGTTGGGGACGTGTTGGCGATTCCCCCATCATTGGCGCCGGCACCTATGCCAGCAACAATGGCTGCGCTGTCAGTGCAACCGGAAATGGCGAGTACTTTATCCGCCATGTGGTTGCCTATAACATCTGCAACAGGGTTGAACTCGGCACACCACTAGCTGATGCCGCCGATACCGTGGTCAATGACATCCTGGTCAAGGCTGAGGGTGAAGGTGGTGCGATCGCCATTGACCGTGCCGGCAACATCGCCACCCCGTTTAATTCAGAAGGTATGTATCGCGCCAGTATTGATACCGATGGCAAGATGAAGGTTTCGATTTATCGGGAAAAAGGAGAACCCGAGGGTGCTTTTTCAGGCACGGTAGAGCATTAAGTGGGTTGGTATGGTTGTAATGCGTTGGTGCGGTTTTTGCCACGTTACAGGTGATGCAATCGCTGCCACAGGCGCATCGTGGCGTTGGCGCGGTTGAGGGTGTAAATGTGCAGGCCGGGTGCACCACCGAGCAGTAAGCGCTCACACAATTTGGCCACGACATCCAGACCGAATTCCCTTATGGATGCACCATCGTCCCCATACGATTCAAGACGCCTGCGTATCCAGCGGGGGATCTCAGCGCCACACATGGCGGAGAACCTGACCAGGCTTTCGTAGTTTGTAATCGGCATGATACCGGGTGTGATTGGTATATCTATGCCATTGCGCTCGCAGTCGTCGAGGAACTGGAAATAACAATCCGTGTTGTAGAAATACTGTGTTGTGGCACCATCGGCGCCGGCATCAACTTTTTCTTTAAAGTATTTGAATTCGGTTTCTGGTGACGCTGATTCCGGGTGGAATTCCGGATAACAGGCCACTTCGATATGAAACTCGTCCGGAAATGACTGCTGCACAAATCTCACCAGGTCACTGGCGTATTGAAACGGGCCTGGTCCGCTGATTCCCTCGGGCCGGTCACCGCGCAACACAACCAGACGCTCAACACCGGCTTCCTTGTAGGACTCCAATAAGCGACACAACATGTCACGGTCCTGGGCCATGCAGGAGATATGCGGTGCTACGGGTACGCCTGATTTTTCCAGCAAATCAGAAACCGTATCCAGGGTTGCATCCAGGGTAGAGCCACCCGCGCCGAATGTGACGGACAGGTAACGAGGATTGAGCCGTGAGAGTTTTTGCCAGGTCGACTCCAGCACAAGTTTTTGTGCGTCGGAGCGCGGTGGGAAAAACTCAAACGAGATGGGTACGTGTTTTCTGATCATTTTGAATGCTGTTACTGTTCAACCAGCCCGCAGCACCCCGGTGTCTATCCCGGGATGCACGGTCTGTCTGACTTTAGTAACGATAATGATCCGGTTTATACGGGCCGTCCGCACTCACACTGATGTAATTTGCCTGTACATCGGTCAGACGGGTCAGGTTCGCACCAACCCGGCTTAAATGCAGTCGTGCAACTTTCTCGTCCAGATGTTTGGGCAAAACATATACATCGTTTTTATACCGCTCCGGGTACTTCCAAAGCTCAATTTGAGCCAACACCTGGTTGGTAAAGGAATTCGACATGACAAAACTCGGGTGACCCGTGGCGCAACCCAGGTTCACCAGGCGCCCTTCTGCCAACAAAATGATACGTTTGCCATCCGGAAAAATAATATGGTCTACCTGTGGCTTGATATTTTGCCACTCATATTGCTTCAGACTGGCTACGTCGATCTCATTGTCGAAGTGACCGATATTACAGACGATCGCCTGGTCTTTCATGGCCGCCAGGTGATCATGGTTGAGGACACTGTAGTTACCGGTAGCCGTCACAAAAATGTCGGCCTTGTCAGCAACATCTTCCATGGTCACAACGCGATAACCCTCCATGGCTGCCTGTAGTGCACAAATCGGGTCAATCTCGGTGACCCAGACAGTTGCACCAAGCCCACGAAGCGACTGAGCACAACCTTTACCAACATCACCATAACCTGCAACGACGGCAACTTTACCGGCAATCATCACATCTGTGGCTCGCTTGATGCCATCAACCAGTGATTCACGGCAACCGTAAAGGTTATCGAATTTCGATTTGGTCACCGAGTCGTTAACGTTAATGGCCGGGAATGGCAATGTGCCTTCCTTTGCCATCTCGTACAGACGCTTCACACCAGTGGTGGTTTCTTCGGTAACGCCCTGAATTTTCGACAGTGCTTTCGCATACCAGCCATGACGCGTTTCCAGGCGTTTCTTGATCGCATTGAACAGGCAAACCTGCTCTTCGCTTTCAGGGTTATCCAGTATCGAGGGATCCTGCTCGGCCTGTGCACCCAGATATAACAACAGGGTGGCATCACCGCCATCATCAAGAATCATGTTGGCAAAGTTCTCATCGCCCTCGCCATTACCCCAGTCAAAAATACGATGGGTAAACTCCCAGTATTCATCCAGGTTTTCACCCTTGAACGCAAACACGGGTGTACCACCTGCAGCAATCGCCGCAGCCGCATGATCCTGCGTCGAATAGATATTACAGGAAGCCCAACGGACTTCGGCACCCAGTGCCCTGAGTGCTTCAATCAGCACCGCAGTCTGAATGGTCATGTGCAAGCTGCCGGCAATGCGGGCACCTTTTAGAGGCTGGTCATCACCATATTCATCGCGCACCGACATCAATCCGGGCATTTCCGTTTCGGCGATAGCTATTTCCCGACGGCCAAAGTCTGCCTGCTCAATATCGGCAACGTAATAATCCTGTTTGTTTATTTCTTCAATCACTGCATTCATTTCTCTGTTCTCTCTGTTCAAAGGCCAGCTGCTGCACGCAACTCGTCTGCTTTGTCAGTTTTTTCCCAACTGACGTTTAAATCTTCCCTGCCCATGTGGCCATAGGCCGCGAGCGGGGTGTAAATTGGCTTGATCAGATCAAGCGCGGTAATAATGCCGTAGGGTGTCAGGTCAAAATGCTCCCGCACCAGTTGCTCGATACGCTCAGCCGGAATTTTCTCTGAGCCAAAGGTATCGATACCGATAGATGTGGGTTTAGCCACACCAATGGCGTAAGACACCTGGATCTCGATACGGTCTGCCAAACCGGCAGCAACAATATTTTTAGCCACATAACGCGCCGCGTAGGCTGCGGAACGATCCACCTTGGATGGGTCCTTTCCGGAGAAAGCACCGCCACCGTGTCGAGCCACGCCACCGTAGGTATCGACGATAATCTTACGACCGGTCAAACCGGCATCACCCACCGGTCCACCAATTTCAAAGCGGCCCGTGGGGTTAATGTGATACTTGGTGTTTTCATCCAGCCAGTGCGCGGGTAATACAGGCTTGATGATTTCTTCCATCACCAACTCCTTGATTTGCGCCTGGGTAGAATCCCTGTGGTGCTGTGAGGACAATACGACGGCATCAATACCCACTGGCTTGTTGTCCTCGTAACGGAAAGTCACCTGGCTCTTGGCATCCGGGCGCAAATGAAACCTTCCATCGCTGGTAGTGCGACGTACGTGGGCCTGTTTCTTGACCAGTTCATGTGCGTAATAAATGGGGGCTGGCATTAACACATCGGTTTCATTGGATGCATAACCAAACATCAAACCCTGATCACCGGCACCCTGTTCTTCCGGTGCCTGGCGGTTAACACCCTGATCGATATCACTGGATTGCTTGCCAATGATGTTGACAACAGCGCAAGTATGGCCATCAAAACCAACTTCTGAAGAGTCATAACCGATATCCACAATCACTTTGCGAATAATATCTTCCAGATCCACCCACGCGCTGGTGGTGATCTCACCACCCACAATGGCCACGCCGGTCTTGATGAAAGTCTCACAGGCCACATGGGCTGCAGAATCTTCCTTGATAATGGCATCCAGGACCGCATCGGAAATCTGGTCGGCAACTTTATCAGGATGACCCTCGGAAACGGACTCCGAGGTAAACAGGTAATTACTCATCATTTCTTAAACTCCAGTGAAATATATCTTTCTATTCGAATTGAGAGATATATTCTAAAACATGTCTGATTAAATTGCATCTTTGGATGATTAGAAGCCCTCTGCCGTATTCTGATTGGCTTTCATTGAGATAAATGGCTCGTTCAGTGCATAATAGACAGAATTTTTTACGAGCCCTATCGTCCAAATCCGCTGGGAGACAATAAAAAATGACAGAAATGCTTGTCATGAACGAATCGATGATGATTTCAGGAATCATTCTTGCGATCACCTTTATCGGCATCTTTACCGAAACACTTCACGGCTTCCATCGTGCCAAGTTCGCGATGATGGGCGCTATCCTGATGATCATTGCAGGTCAGTATTACGGCTTTTACGACTCGCACCTTGCGGTGCTTGCCATCGACTGGAATGTTGTTTTTCTACTTGGCTGTATGATGGCAATTGTCTCCATCATGATCCCCACAGGTGGATTTGAGGCAATGGCCAATTACATGGCCAAGATCAGTAATGGCAGGCAATTTATGCTGATGGTGTTATTGGGAACAGCCGTTACCGTGCTTTCACTGCTGCTTGATAACGTCACTACCGTGGTGATTTTCGGCCCCTTGATTATTCTTATTGCCCGTGCAATGAAGGTTACACCCATTCCGTTCTTACTCGCGGCAGCCCTGTTATCCGATACCGGCGGTGTAGCGACACTGGTCGGTGACCCACCCAACCTGATGATTGGCTCGGCCAAGGGTATCGATTTCAATACCTTCTTCTTCCACATGGGCGGCATGACGTTCTTTGCCTGGGTTACCGTGTTGATTGTTCTCAGATTCCTTTTCCGCAAGGAAATGGCCGTTGTACCGACGGGTGAATTCCACGATAAAAACGAATACCAGGACAAAAAACTCTGGAACCAGTCACTGCTGGTACTTGGTTTGATGGTGCTTTTGTTCGTCATACATGGCTCCATCGGCTGGGAACCCTGGATGGTTTCTGCAGCTGGACTGACTTTGCTGATCTTTATCGCCAGGCATGTTGAAATGGATCATGCGATGGAAGATGTTGAAATCCCCCTGCTGATCTTTTTTATCTCACTTTTTATCGTTGTCGGCGGCGTCGAACACAGTGGCTTTTTACGTTACCTCGGCCAGTTTATTGTGCCCTTTGTCCAGGAAGACCTATTGACCGCGACCCTGGTCCTGTTATGGGTAGCTGCCATTCTTTCAGCGGCGATTGATAATATCCCGTTCACTGCGGCCATGATTCCCATCCTGCTCGGTATGGAAGCCCAGGGTATCCATGCAGCACCACTGTGGTGGGCACTGGCCGCCGGCGTTGGCATGGGTGGTAACGGTACACATATTGGTTCTACTGCAAATGTCTATATCGTTACCATTTCGGAGAGACTGGCAAAAAATGAAAATGACCCATCGCTGGCGATTACGCCCTGGGTGTGGTTCCGTTACGGAACACCTGCAATGATCGCA
>CBDTVF010000117.1:0-8633 GCA_965363775.1 uncultured Gammaproteobacteria bacterium | reverse complement strand
AACCGCTATGGAGTTCTCCGGTGCGACAAAATCTCGCTGCTGTGCCACCGCAGGTAATATTCCAGCCGGGCCCTCAGTTACAAGTATGTTTGAATAATAACTGTAAAAACCGTAACCCAATGCCCCCATTCCCAGCATCATCATACTGAAAAGCAGGGTGCTTTGCGCCGCGGTAAGCAAACCGGCACTGCGGGTTTTTCTAACGCCTTCCGAGGTAACGTCGTAGTGCCAGGCCAGGATGAACACCAACGGGAAACCCAATATCAATACAATCACGACCAGTGTTGGCAGCCAGTCAGGAATCCGCAGAGGTTCAACGGCTGCGTCCATCAATTGCAACATGACAAATACCGCTACCGCATAGGCACCAACGGTGCGCAGGACTTTGCGGCGATTAAGCTCTGTCAGTACTGCTGATAAGAATGATTGACGCTGTTTCATATGTCCTCAAATTTTTTCGCATTATCAATCTGTGCCACGGTTCGCATAGTTATATCCAAATCCTGTGCCAAAATCTGGCAAATCACTAAATCTCTGTGCAACCTCACAATAATAGACGCTTCGAAAGCAAATTTAGTTTCTCCATAAACACATTTATTTACAAACCGCCCGCGGAACTGGCAAAATCCGCAACATATTGGCGGAAACACTACCACTCTATATCATCACATCGCTATAGGGCATCATCACCTTCCTCGCCCGTTCTGATCCGCATCGCCTGATCCAATGGCTGAATAAAAATCTTGCCGTCACCAATACGACCCGAAGCCGCTGCTTCGGCTATCGCTTCAACGACGGCCTCGGTCCGATCGTCAGGTACGGCAATCTCCAGTCGTAGTTTAGGCAGAAAATCAACAACATATTCTGCACCACGATACAGTTCTGTATGACCTTTTTGCCGCCCGAATCCACGAACTTCAGTGACGGTCATCCCCTGCACGCCTACTTCACCCAGTGCATCACGCACATCATCAAGTTTGAACGGTTTAATAATCGCAATAATCATTTTCATAGTGGTACGCCCCAGTCAATCTGTATATGACATTATAGTCCCAGATTCAACGCCGCAAGCACCTCGTTCAATAGGTATAGCTTTATACCCAATCTGTGACCACAAAAACATGGGTTTGACCGTGATTTCAGGCTGCAAACCGATGAAGCGAGAGAAATCAGGGTCAAATTGCCTACAGACATTGAAGAATATTGCCAACGCATTGCTCCCTCACCGGAATCAAAATAGTGACCATTAACCAGGAAATCGGTTTCAGCCTTTACTTAATATTATTTATATACCAATATATACCTAATATTGGTATATATGGGGTATAAAGTGGCTAAAAACACAAGCATTACACTAGGTGAGCATTTTGAAGGGTTCATTACCAGCCAGATTAATAGTGGGCGCTATGGTTCTGCGAGTGAGGTTGTACGTGCTGGTCTGCGGGTTCTTGAAGATTCAGAAAGCAAACTCACCGCTTTGCGTCAGATGCTGATGGATGGTGAAAAAAGTGGGGTTGCTGAATATAGCTTGAATACGTTTATTGCTGAACTGGATGACGAAGCTGACAGATGAGTTCGTTTACATTAACCCAAAGCGCTAAAGCTGACTTGCGGTCGATCGCCAGGTTTACAGAAAAACGCTGGGGGCTCAGGCAACGCAACATTTACATCAAACAGTTTGATGATGCATTTCACATACTCACTGAAACTCCTGCCATTGGTCAAAATTGTGATTACATTAAAGAGAAATATCTGAAGTTCCCGCAAGGGAGTCACATTATTTTTTACACAGTAACAATTCAGTTGAATATAGAAATCATCCGTATTCTTCATAAGAACATGGACGTGAACTCAAACTTCGTAAGCTCATAACGATCCAATGTCTTACAACCATTGCCAACATAACTGACGTTCTTATTTTTGTTCATTCAAATATCATTTCTATAACCAGATCATTTGTGATTTGGTCACAACAGACTGGGGATGAGATTTGGGATTATCACTGGTATACAGTCGAGGCTGCACAGGTGTCGAGGCACCCTTGATCACGGTGGAAGTGCATCTTTCCGGCGGCTTGCCGAGTATGCATCTGGTAGGGCTTCCGGAAACTGCGGTCAGGGAATCCAAAGACCGGGTGCGCGCAGCCCTGATCAATTCCGGGTTCAAGTGGCCGCAGAGTCGTATCACCATTGCACTTGCTCCTGCCGAGCTACCCAAAGAGGGCGGCGGTTTCGACCTGCCGATCGCATTGGGCATACTTGCGGCTTCAAAACAGATACCGGATACGACCTTCGCTGAGTGTGAGTTTCTGGGTGAGCTATCGTTGAACGGTGAGTTGCGATCAGTCCGGGGCGCGCTGCCCGCGGCTATTCAATCGCGTGACAGTCAAAGAAACCTGATAGTTCCAGCTGTCAATGCCGCTGAAGCCGCCCTGGTTAAAGGCGGCGAAAAATACTGCAGTGTCTCATTGCTGGAGGTCACTAACTGGCTCAAGGGAGATCAAAAACTCAGACAATGTGAGACTCAACCACCCGGTCAACCGCCGGTGTTGCCCGACCTATGCGATGTCATTGGATTACCAGGGCCCAAGCGCGCATTGGAGGTAGCTGCAGCTGGAAATCATAATTTGCTGATGGCTGGCCCACCCGGAACCGGGAAAACACTATTGGCCTCAAGACTACCGGGGATTTTACCACCGATGAGCGAGTGTGAATCACTTGAAGTCGCTGCCCTGGCCTCTATCAGCAACGCTGGGCTGGATCATCGCAAATGGGGAATTCGGCCGTTCCGAACACCACATCATTCGTGTAGCAGTGTCGCACTGGCGGGTGGCGGTTCACGCCCCAGACCGGGAGAAATCTCACTGGCACACAATGGTGTACTTTTCCTGGATGAACTCCCTGAATTTGGTCGTCATACGCTGGAAATTCTTCGTGAACCCATGGAGTCCGGTCGTATTGTCATTTCCAGGGCAGCCAGGCAGGCGACCTTTCCTGCGCGTTTTCAGCTGGTCACGGCCATGAACCCCTGCCCCTGTGGCATGTCAGGTGACGACAGCGGACGCTGCTATTGCAGCGCCGAGCAAATACAACGTTATCGCACCAGGATTTCCGGCCCACTACTCGACCGGATTGATATACAAGTTGACGTCTTACGCCCAAAATCTTCCATTTTGAGCGCGTCGACACACAACATCGAAAACTCAGAACAGGTTCGCAACCGTGTTATCGGGGCGCGCCAGATACAAACTGAGCGCGCTGGCAAACCCAACGCATTACTGAGTAATAGTGATCTGAAACGTTTCTGTGAGATTGATAGTGAAACACTGCAATTGCTTGAGCATGCCGCAGAACAGCTTTATCTTTCGCCACGCGCCTGTCACCGTATACTCAAGGTATCACGAACCATCGCTGATCTGGATCAGGCCAGTGACATTACAACCGGACACGTTACAGAGGCCATTGCATACAGGAGGTTGAGCACCGTCATTAACGGCATTTAGAATGAGTTTGAAGTATGTTGATTGCAGCTTTCGTCAGGAATGATAAGCTGTATCTACCAGCGCCACACCAAACAACGGAAACATCGGGATTTTGACCACAGACAAACAGAGAATTTTAAAAACCCTGATCGTTGATGACGAGTCACTGGCACGTCGTGGCCTGGTCCATCGCCTTAAAAATATTGCGGATATCAATATCGTTGGCGAAGCATGCAACGGCCGTGAAGCCCTGAAACTCATCGAAGAATTGAACCCTGACCTGGTGTTCCTGGACATACAAATGCCGGGTGTCAGCGGCTTCGAAGTCGTGCAGCAGCTCGATATTGAAACCATGCCGATTATTCTTTTCTTGACGGCCTATGACCAATACGCAGTGCGCGCTTTTGAAGTCAATGCACTTGACTATATTCTCAAACCCATTGATGAGGATCGCCTCCACCATGTACTGGATAAAGTACGTGCCAATCTAAATCAGAAACGCGCCCTCGAACAAAAAAGCCAATTGCTCCAATTAGTCAGTGACATTAGCGGCGAGAACATCAGCAGCTTTGAAGAACTTGAGAAAAAAGACGTCACCGAACTGGTACAGAAAGAACCTTCCCGTCTCGCCATCAGGGACGGAGGTCATACGACCTGGGTGAATCAGGACGATATCGAATGGATCGATGCGGCCGGCGACTATATGTGTGTTCAATCTCGCGGCGTTACCCATATCATGCGCAAGACCATGAAGGAACTTGAAAAGGAATTGGATGAAAGCATTCTGCAACGCATCCACCGTTCAACCATCGTCAATATCAGGCAAGTACGGGAAATGGAATCTCATATCAACGGAGAATATTTCCTGACCCTGAAATCCGGCCATCGGGTCAAGCTTTCCCGAACTTATAAAGACAAGCTTAAATTATTCAAATAAATCCAGACGCGATAAAGCAGCAGGGTTGATGTCCGCATATAGCTCACGTTAGTGTAGTGTCAAACAGGTTCCGGAATCCTTTTCTTCCATATTCGCTTTACCGCTGGATTCCAACAATTCGCCTCAGCCCATGACTATGGGCACAACCATTCTCTCAACTTTTTGTTCAGACTAGTGCCATGTCAAGCCTATAGTGTGGGGTTCAGAAGAATATGTCATCGTATGTAACGAATTTTGAGTTTGACGCGTCAAAGGTAGTGTAATCAGACAAAACTGAATTTTGAACAAGCAAAGTCAGGATATTTTCTCCCTGATCATCGTCTGACCGACGCTCCCGGCTTTGCTTTCACCGCTCCCGCTGTTAGCCCTCTTTCGGCGCGGAGCGGTTTTTTTATGTCACCGGTTTCAGGATTGTAGCCAGTTCTCAAGAATGATTTGTGCTGCCATCGCGTCTTTCAAAGCCGCTTCTTTTCTCCGCATTCTTCCACTCGCCCGGGCATCCACGAATCGCTGTTCAGCACTGAATGATGTCAAACGCTCATCTTCATAAAGCACCGGGATCCCATATCTGCCCTCCAACTGGCGACCGAACCGCCGGGCGTCCTTCGAAATTTCAGTTTCGCCACCGTCAGCGGCCAATGGCAAGCCCACCACGATCGCAACGGGTTTCCACTCGGTCACAATAACGCCGATCGCTTGCCAGTCCGGTTTGTTTGCAACCGGCACGACTGCAAGTGCATTCGCTGAACCCGTTAAGGTCTGACCGACGGCAACACCAATACGCCGATGACCAAAATCAAACGCTAGTAGTGTGCCCTCCGGTCTGCTCTTTTTTTCATCAGGCATACCCACCGACCTCATGCAGGTCGCCGATATTAATACCCAGTTTGCCTATCGCTTTCTCCCAGCGGTTTTGCACTGCAGATTCAAACAGAATCACTTTATCTGCCGGTACTGACAGCCATGCATTCTGGCGCATTTCAAATTCCAGTTGACCGTTGCCCCAACCAGCGTAGCCGAGCGCGATCAGGAATTGCCGTGGACCAGTGTCGGATGCGATGGCAGACAGAACATCACGTGATGTGGTCACCATGATGTCGTCATTGATTCTGATGCTGGAATCAAAGCCATCGTACGAGGTGTGAACTACAAACCCATGGTCAGGACTGACCGGTCCACCTTCCAGTACCATCATTGAAGAAATTTCCTGATTCTTGCACGGAATATTCATTTGAAACAAAAGTTCACCCACGGTGAAATCAGATTGTCGATTGATTGTAATGCCGATCGCACCCTCTTCATTATGCTGGCACAACAGGGTCACACTTCGTGAAAAATTCGGATCTTCCATGGATGGCATTGCAATCAGCAATTGCTGTTGCAAATATCCACTGACAACATCTTGCGATTTATTGCTCATATAGTTTGATTATATATTGATAATTTGACCCGTGGGTAACAAGTTACCCACCCTACAGTCCCTTAAAGTCACGTGAGAAACGCCAGGTGCGTGTGATGTGCAGAATATCGACAGTCGCATTGATATGGTCAGGCAATGGTGAATAAGGTCCGGCCAGACGGACAATCCTGGTGGCGGCATTATCCAACTGTGGTTTTCCGGAGCTACGTTGGATATCAATACTCTCTACGCTGCCATCCACGTTGATACCGACCGTCATAACCAGGTCACCCGTCAGCTTCAATCGCCTCACCTCTTCCGGGTAATTCAGGTTACCCACTCTTTCCACTTTTGCCACCCAGGCCTGCATATAAGCGGCAAATTCGTATGCGCGCGTGTTGGCAGAAATCCACTTACGCCGTGGCAATTTGGATAAAGATTCGCGGTCACGCTGAATTCCAGGCTGGAGTTTTGCCATCGTCATACTCTCCTGCATCAGGGTAGCAGCGCTGGGTAGCGGTGTGTCCGGTTGCTCGATACTGGTGATCTGCTGGGAAAACGCTGAGGTTTCATCCTCGATCAATATTTGCTCACGCTCTGCATCAGCGACATTGGATACCTGCTCTTGCTGATCCAGTGGATCCTCCCCATCTGACGGCCCCGGTGATGCCCCGGTGTTCTCCTGCGATGGCCTGGTGGCATCCGTTGATTCCCCACCACCAAGTTGTGTTGCCTGGGCCAGAAAATCGGCTTCATCCGGCTTTGTTTCTGATCGCCAGTTCACCAGCACCACATCCAGTGTTTCCAATGGATGGGTCAATGGTTTGAAATCAAGCACAAATCCGACACCCAGCAAAATAGTAGCATGCAGTCCAAGTGCCATCAAAATGCTGACAGCAAAACGGTCATTGCTGTTGTGGATGACGGACATTATTTCCTCAGGATGTCCTCGGCAGCATCAAAAAGCTGCCCGGCGATGTTCAGCCCGAATTCCCCGTCCAGTTCACGAATGCAGGTTGGACTGGTCACGTTTACCTCGGAAAGCCAGTCGCCAATGACGTCCAGACCGGCAAAAAGAATACCCCGTTTTTTCAACTCGGGTGCGACCTGTGAACAAATCCAGCGATCCCTTTCGCTAAGTGGCACACCCCTGCTACTACCACCCTTGGCGAGGTTGCCACGGAAATCACCTGCACCTGCAAAACGCGCCAGTGCATAGGGCACTGGCTCACCATTGACAACCAGAATGCGTTTATCACCCTCGGAAATTTCATCAATATACTTCTGTGCCATCACCGCCCTTGAGTCATGACGGGTGATGGTTTCCAGGATTACATTCATATTCATGTCTGTATTGCTCACCTGGAAAATGGATTCCCCACCCATGCCATCCAGGGGCTTGACCACACAATGCCCGTGTTGTGATATGAACTCCCGGATCAGGTCTGACTGGCTACTGATCATCATCGGCACACAACATTGTGGAAAGTTGTTAATGAAAAATTTCTCATTGGCATCACGCAGACTTTGCGGCTTGTTGATAATCAGGGTACCTGCCTTTTCTGCTAATTCCAGCATGTAGGTTGCATAGATATAGTCCATATCAAAAGGCGGATCACGCCGCATCAATACAATATCCAGCTCATCCAGTGGCCTGCTGCCAACAGGGATCAGGCTGAACCAGTCGACGGTATTGTCACGAACTTCGAGTTGTTGCATGTCGGCAAACACACGGCCGTCTTTGGCGAACAGGTCTCCTGGCTCCATGTAGTACAACAAGTGACCCCGTCGTTGCGCCTCCAACAACATCGCAAAAGAGGAATCCTTGTAGGTTTTTATGTCGCCGATGGGATCCATTACAACACCGGTTTTATAAGTCGGGGACATTGTTTTTTCAGTTTCAGTCATTATCTTATCCATCTCCATGATGCCCTATTATCATGCCCCTGCCGATCTGATTCCAGCCATTCAAAACCCTTTAATTGCTAAATGTCTTGGTGCTCAATGATATAAAGGACTTTCCTGAAAATTTACAACATACTGGAAACCCGCCTTTTCAGAGGGTAAACTAAATGGAATGCACCGGTATGAGGGGGACAGAGTTGGCCTCATTACCGCGCGGTACGCAAAGAAAGG
This sequence comes from uncultured Gammaproteobacteria bacterium, assembly GCA_965363775.1. Classification (GTDB taxonomy): domain Bacteria; phylum Pseudomonadota; class Gammaproteobacteria; order Xanthomonadales; family SZUA-36; genus SZUA-36. The sequence continues at coordinate 680 of CBDTVF010000117.1, read as the reverse complement.
ATTCATTGCTAATGCTGCACAACCAGGGAAGATATTATGAGCCAGGAACAATTGAATACATCAGCAGAGAACACTGAAAGTTCTTCAAAAGCTAAGAAAATTCGTATTTTGGTCGTTGACGACAGCGCAACAATTCGCCGCTCAGCACAAACCATGCTTGCAAAAGAAGGCTGTGATGTCATCACTGCTGAAAACGGTTTCGAGGCTTTGTCCAAAATCACCCGTCACCGACCCGATCTTATATTCGTCGATATCATGATGCCTCGTCTGGATGGTTATCAGACTTGTGCCATCATTAAAAACAACGCTGAATTCCGCGACACACCCGTGGTCATGCTCACCTCCAAGGACGGGTTATTTGATATGGCGCGCGGCAGAGTTGTTGGTTCAGATCAATACCTGACAAAACCATTTACACGTGAAGAATTGCTCGGCGCGGTCAAGCAGCACGCTTCGGCCTGATATCAACATTTACCGGTATCGCCGGGATAATGAATAAACAGCCACGGGACCAAATTTTATGAGCGTCGTAAATGCATCGTTCGAAAAACTGCAGGATTACGAGCAGCGAAGTTTTGCCTTCGAACCGGGACAGATCGACGGGCAGGAGCACAGCGGTGAGTGGGCAGGGGTCATTTTTCGTATCGGCAAGATCCGTCTTGCCTGCAACATAAAACAGG